>DCIE01000018.1 GCA_002315765.1 Ruminococcaceae bacterium UBA1734 | reverse complement strand
AATAGGCTATTGCTTTTGTTTTTATCTTAAAGGTCGTAATTTTCTGCAATTTGATATTGAAATACGGATATTTATTTGTTATACTATATATTGACAACCTACGATTGCGAAAAAATTACAACTACGAGTTGCGAAAAAGGATAGAGGGACATAAAAATGAATTTTGTAAAAGTAAAAAATTATCAACAAATGAGTAGACAGGCTGCAAATATTATTTCGGCACAGGTTATTGTAAAGCCTAATTGCGTATTAGGCCTTGCAACCGGTTCAACACCGGTAGGTGCATATAAGCAGTTGATTGAATGGTGCAAAAAGGGAGATGTTGACTTTTCATCGGTTGTTTCGGTTAATCTTGATGAATATGTGGGACTTGACGGAAGTAATGACCAAAGCTATAGATACTTTATGAATGAAAACCTTTTTAAGGGCATCAACATTTTGCCTGAAAATACATTTGTACCATCGGGTATTGCTCAAAACATTGAGGAGGAATGTAAGAATTACGACCAACATATTAAAGACCTTGGCGGTATTGATTTACAACTTCTCGGTATAGGTGTTGACGGCCATATCGGATTTAATGAGCCGGCAGATTGTTTTGAGAAAAACACTCATTTAGTAAAACTACACGAATCTACAATAGAGGCAAACTCCCGCTTCTTTGAAAATAAGGAAGATGTGCCTAAAGAAGCTGTAACAATGGGTATGATGTCGATTATGCAGGCAAAAAAAATTCTTCTTATCGCCAACGGAAAGAACAAGGAAGAAATTTTAAACAAGGCTCTTTTCGGCCCGGTTACTCCTCAGATACCGGCTTCGATTTTGCAGCTTCATAATGACCTAACCGTTATTTACAGCGAAGAATAATTATTTGTTAACCGAGAATAGTTTTAGATAATCTCGGCATTTAAAGGTTTGTGTAATTATGATTATTAAGAACGCATTAATAAAGGGCAAACTTAAAAACATAATAATTGAAAACGGTGTCATCAGCCATATCACTTCCGATAATATTCAGGGTGAATTTATTGATGCTCAGGGTAATGAGGTTATCCCGGGACTTATTGATGTTCACACCCACGGTATTATGGGGTATGATACAATGGATGGTGATTTTGAGCCTTTGTGTAAGTGCTATGCAAATTTCGGAACCACATCATTTTTGCCTACTACCATGACTATGGGTTACCGAGATTTAAAAAAGGTTACTATTGCAAAAACCGACTTTTGCGGATCAAACATTTTAGGGTTTCATTTTGAGGGGCCTTATATATCCTCTGAATATAAAGGTGCTCAAGATGAAAGGAATATAAAAATCCCCAATTCGGAAGAATTTAGGCAGTTCCAAAATGTTAAAATGATTACGGTGGCTCCCGAGGTGGAAAACGGTCTTGAATTTATTAAAGAGATTTCAAATGATACGGTTGTCGCATTAGGGCATACCGACTGTGATTACGATATTGCAATAAAGGCAATAGAAAACGGAGCAAATTGCTTAACCCATACCTTTAACGCTATGCCACCGCTTCATCATAGAGCACCGGGACCAATCGGCGCCGCTGTGGAAAAGCATATATATGCTCAAATCATTTGCGATGGACTTCATATACAAAAAGGTGCAATAATATCGGCGTACCGAATGTTCGGAAGCGATAGAATGTGCCTTATAAGCGATAGCATCAGACCGGCAAAACTGCCTGACGGAGAATACGAATCCGGCGGACTTTCGGTGTTTGTTAAAAATAATTCCATTAGACTTAAAGATGGTGTTTTGGCAGGTAGCCACGCTTGTTTAATGGATTGTGTTAAAAAAGCAATAGAGTTCGGAATACCGAAAGACGAAGCGATTAAAATGGCAACCGAAACCCCTGCAAATCTTTTAAAGGTTAATAAAGGAAAGATTAAAGAGGGCTTTGATGCCGATTTACTTATTGTTGACAAAGAATTAAATATTCTTAAAACCCTTATCGGCGGAAAAATATACAATTCATAATATTTTATAAAACCAACGGACTTGTTATTAAGTTCGTTGATTTTTTATAAAAATTAGTTTACAATATAAATAAAATAGAGTACAATAATATCAATTAATTCCCTTTTAGGAGATGTGAATTTGGGTAGCGATAAAATAGTAATTAAGGGTGCGAGAGAGCATAACCTCAAGAATATTGATTTAGAAATCCCAAGGGACAAACTTGTGGTTTTTACGGGACTTTCGGGAAGCGGAAAATCATCTTTGGCATTTGATACCATTTATGCCGAGGGACAGCGAAGATATGTGGAGTCCCTTTCTTCTTATGCAAGACAGTTTTTAGGACAAATGGAAAAACCCGCCATTGATACTATTGACGGACTTTCTCCCGCCATATCTATAGACCAAAAAACTACATCAAAAAACCCCCGTTCAACAGTAGGTACAGTTACGGAAATATATGATTATTTGCGACTTTTATATGCAAGAGTCGGAACGCCTCACTGTCCTGTTTGCGGTAAAGAAATAACTATGCAACCTACCGACCAAATTGTGGACACGGTTATGGAACTTGAGAACGGCACAAAAATCCAACTGCTTTCTCCCATAGTTTTCGGAAGAAAGGGAGAGCATACAAAAGAACTTGAAAAGGCAAGAAAATCTGGATATTCAAGGGTTAGAATAGACGGCCATATTTACGATTTGTCGGAAGAAATTAAACTTGAAAAAAACAAGAAACACACCATCGAGGTTGTTGTTGACAGGATTGTAATAAAGGATGATATTCGTTCCCGTTTGGCTGACAGTATAGAAACATCCCTTTCCTTATCGGGAGGGCTATTGAGTGTTGATGTAATAGGCGGAGAGGAATTGCAGTTTTCACAAAGCTATGCTTGTGAAGAGCACGGAATAAGTATTCCGGAACTTACTCCGACTATGTTTTCGTTTAACGGACCTTTAGGTGCTTGTCCGACCTGTACCGGAATAGGCGTGTTTATGAAGGTTGATGAACGACTTGTAATAGCGGACGAAGAAAAGTCTTTGGCTGACGGATGTATTAAAGCATCGGGTTGGGGAGTAAATTCTTGGTTTAGCCCCGACTCGGGAACAATAGCGCAAATGTACTATAACGGTGTTGCCCAAAAATACGGTTTTGATATAAATACTCCCTGGAAAGATATTTCAAAAGAAGGCAGGAATGCCATACTTTACGGAACCGGAGAAGAGAAATTAGAGCTTAAGAGGAGTTCGGATTTCGGCGGAGGAACATACTATGCTCCTTTTGAGGGTGTTATTAATAATCTTCAAAGAAGGTATAATACCACAAAAAGTGATGCGTCAAGGGCTGAAATAGAGTCCTATATGATTGAAAATGAATGTCCTACCTGCCACGGCGCAAGACTTAAACCGGAATATTTGGCAGTAACCGTAGGTGGTAAAAATATTAAAGAGTTTTCGGATATGGCAATATCCGATGCGCTAAAGTTTATTGATACTTTAAGTTTTAATAAAAGACAGGAAATGATAGCAAAGCCTATTCTAAAGGAGGTAAGAGAAAGACTCAATTTCCTTGTCAGCGTGGGACTTGATTATCTTTGCCTTTCTCGTTCGGCGGGTACTTTATCAGGTGGTGAAGCCCAAAGAATAAGACTTGCAACACAAATCGGTTCAGCTCTTTGCGGTGTGCTTTATATTCTTGATGAGCCCAGTATCGGTCTTCATCAACGGGATAACGAAAGACTTTTAAATACCCTTAAAAAGTTAAGGGATTTAGGAAACACTTTGATTGTTGTGGAACACGATGAAGATACAATGCGAGAGGCTGACTATATTGTAGATATCGGACCCGGCGCCGGAATACACGGCGGTAATGTGGTATTTAGCGGAACTCCAAAAGAACTTGAAAACTGCGAACAATCCGTAACATCCGATTATCTTTTCGGAAGAAAAGTAATACCCGTTCCCAAGAACAGAAGAAAAGGAAACGGCAATTTCCTTATGGTAAAGGGTGCCGGTGAAAACAATTTAAAAAATGTAAGTGTTAAAATACCATTAGGTGAATTTGTTTGTGTTACAGGTGTTTCGGGAAGCGGTAAATCCTCCTTTGTTAATGATATTGTTTATAAAACACTTGCCAATAAACTTAACAGAGCAAAGACGGTACCGGGAAACCATAAATCCTTTGAGGGAATTGAAAATCTCGATAAGGTTATTTGTATTGACCAATCGCCTATCGGAAGAACACCCAGAAGCAATCCGGCAACATATACGGGAGTTTTCACCGACATAAGAGAACTTTTTGCTTCCACAAAGGAATCGAAGGCCAAGGGATATAGCGCCGGTAGATTTTCCTTTAATGTTAAGGGAGGCCGTTGCGAAGCCTGTTGCGGAGACGGAATAATTAAAATTGAGATGCATTTCCTGCCGGATATTTATGTTCCCTGTGATGTTTGCGGGGGAACGAGATATAACAAGGAAACTTTAAATATTACCTATAAAGGAAAAAATATTTATGATGTTCTTGAAATGTCGGTTGAAGAGGGAATGCACTTCTTTGAACATCATCCAAAGATATATAAAAAACTTAAAACCCTATATGATGTGGGACTCGGATATATCAAAATCGGTCAACCTGCCACTACGCTTTCGGGTGGCGAAGCACAAAGAGTAAAACTTGCAACCGAACTTTCAAAAAGGTCTACCGGCAGAACGATTTATATTCTTGATGAGCCTACAACAGGACTTCATACCGCCGATGTTCACAGACTTATTGATATTTTACAACTTTTAGTTGATAGCGGAAATACGGTTTTGGTTATTGAACATAATCTTGATGTGATAAAAACCGCCGACCATATTATTGATTTAGGTCCGGAAGGCGGAAATAAGGGCGGAATGGTTGTATGTGAAGGCACTCCCGAAAAGGTTTCGCAGTGCAAAGCTTCATATACCGGAGCATTTTTGAAAAAAATGCTATAATTTACACATTATTCATAACTAACTTATAAGTATGAAATAAAATATGTATGGAAAACGGTGGGTGGTATAGTGTTCGGATATGTAAAAATATCTAAAGGTGAAATGAAAATTAAGGAATACGATACTTATAAAGCCGTTTACTGTTCTTTGTGTAAAAGACTCGGAAAAAATTACGGATTTCTTTCAAGACTTACCCTTAGCTATGACTTTACTTTTTTGGCACTGCTTAATATGGCTATGAAAGACAGTTGCGGCGGTTATAAGGTTGGCAGATGTGCTTTTAATCCACTGAAAAAATGTAACTACTGTAAGGATACCGATTTTTTGGAAATGCCTTCCGGTACTGCTATTATAATGCTGTATTATAAAATTCTTGATAATATAGCGGACGAAAAGGGATTTAAAAGGTTAGGATACCGACTGCTTAAGCCTATATATAAACGAGCATATAAAAAAGCCAAAAGGGATTATCCGCATATTGACGAAATAGTCGGGGAATACATTGAATTGCAAACCGATGTGGAAACAAAGGAAATGTACGATATTGATACTGCGTGTCATCCGACTGCCAAGGCACTGTCAAATGTTTTTATGCTTTGCAGTGAAGACCAAACACAAAAAAGAATATTAAGCCGTCTCGGATACTGTATAGGCAAGTATATCTATTTGATGGATGCTTTTTGTGATTTGGAAAAGGATATAAAAGGCGGTAACTACAATGTGTTAAAAAGCCTTGATAGTGAGGATAAGGTTTCAGAAAAAGTCGAAAGACAAATCTATTTTTGTATTAACGAATCCGCAAAAGCTTTTGAATTACTGAATGTTAAAAGATACAAGACCATACTCGGAAATATTATTTATTTAGGGTTAGAAGATAATTATTTAAAGGAGAAAAACAAATGAAAAATCCATACGAGGTTTTAGGAGTTTCTAAGAATGCTTCTGAGGAACAAATAAAAGATGCATATAGAGAATTGGCAAGAAAGTATCATCCCGATAACTATGCCGATAATCCGCTTTCCGATTTGGCAAGTGAGAAAATGAAAGAAATAAATGATGCCTACGATGAAATAATGAACGAACGCCGTTTCGGCAAGAAACACAATTCATCAGGCGGTTATCAGAACGGCAACTCTGCTTTTCCCGAAGTTGTATCTTTAATTAATCAGGGTAGATATGAACAGGCACAAGAAGTGCTTGACGGTATTGCGCCGGGAGCAAGAAATGCCGAGTGGTATTATTTAAACGGAAGGGTTTTATACCAAAGAGGTTGGTTTGACCAAGCATATACAAGCTTTGCAACCGCTACAAGAATGGAGCCGGGAAATCCCGAGTACAGAAATGCTATGCATAATGCTCAAAAACAAAGCGGTGCATCTTATAATCCTTATCGTCCATACGGTAACACGGCAGGAGATTGTAATACCTGCGATATTTGTCAGGGACTTATTTGTGCCGATTGTTGTTGCGAATGTATGGGCGGAGATTTAATTCCCTGTTGTTAAACTTATGAAACAAACATCAAAAATAACCTTGTGCGGAATATGTGTTGCCTTATCAGTGGTTACTATGCTTCTCGGATATTTTCCGTATTTTACTTATGCCGTACCTGCAATAGCCGGACTGTTTATGATGATACCGTTAATCGAAATAAACGGCAAGTATGCTTTTTTGTCCTATGTCGCCGGTTGTTTTATTGTTTTCATAGTTGCCGAGCCCGAGACAAAGGTTTTATATATTGTTTTGTTTGGGTATTATCCCATATTAAAGGCAATAATAGAGAAAATAAAAAAACCTATTGCGGAATGGATAGTCAAAATATTATGCTTTAATGCTTCGGTGGTAATCAGTTACTATGTTCTTAAATTATTGACCAACATCAATGTAGATGATTTCGGACCGCTTGGAAAATACGGTGCTGTTATATTTATCTTTCTTTGCAATATTGCTTTTATTCTGTACGATATTGCCATTAGTAGGGTGTCTTTTGTGTATTTTTGCAAAATGCACCCGAAAATCAAGGGGATTTTCGGTAAATAAAAATATTGCTTTTATGTTGCTTTTATGATATTATAATAAATATTATGGGACATAGTGTTATTATATTATCGTAAGGAGCCGAAATGAGGAAGTACACATCTCTTTTCTTTGATTTGGATGATACATTGCTTGATACTTCAGGGGATGAAATTCGTTCAATAAAAAGCGTTTTTGCAAAATTTAATATTCCTTACAGTGATGATGTGGCCGAGCTTTATCGCAACGGTCTTGATTGGCAAACCTTTACATTAGGCAATTATGATGAAAAGGCTGTTTTTACCAATAAATTCAATCAGGTTTTGGATATTCTCGGTATTAAAGAAAATCGCAAAGAGATGCTTGATTGCTATTTTGATACATTTAAGAACAGTCATCAGGTTGTACCGGGTGTGGTTGAAATGCTTGAATCTTTAAAAGAGAACGGCTATCGTCTTTATATTACTTCTAACGGCTATTCTGATATTCAGCGCAAAAGACTTATTGATGCAAAGCTTGATAGGTTTTTTAGCGGCGTTTATGTTTCCGAGGATATTGACTTAAGAAAACCTTCAAAGTCTTTCTTTGACTATGTTTTCGGAAGAATTCCCGAGAGCAACCGTTCTAAAGTTCTTGTTATCGGTGATGCACAGTCTACCGATGTATTGGGTGCAAAAAATGCAGGAATGGACTGTTGTTGGTATAATCCTTTAAGAATTAAACCAAAGTATAAATCCACATTTGAGATTGACAATATAAATGAACTTTCCCAGCTTTTATGCAATAATTAAGACAAATGCCGCCTTTAAGGCGGCTGTTTTCAAATACGAGGAACAATAATGAAAAAGATAGCAATTATCGGAGGAGGGGCTGCCGGTTTGATGGCGGCAATATCGGCTGCACAAAGTGATAGGTCTTCTTCTGTTACCGTTATAGAAAGAAACAGTCGCCCTGCAAGAAAGGTTATGATAACCGGCAAGGGCAGGTGTAATGTTACAAATAATTGTAATAATGAAACACTGATTGCAAACATACCGAAAAACGGAAAATTTTTATATTCGGCTTTTTCGGAATTCGGTTCGGCTGATGTTATGTCTTTTTTTGAGGAATGTGGAGTATCCCTTAAAACCGAGAGAGGCAACAGGGTTTTTCCTGTTTCGGATAGAGCCGTGGATATTGTTGATGCTCTTGTAGATAAAGCGAAAAAATCGGGTGTTAATTTTGCGCAGGGAAGAGCTACGAAAATTCTTTCTTCAAACAATAAAGTTTTCGGGGTAAAACTTGAAAACGGAATGAGTATTTCGGCTGATAGCGTTATTTTATCCACCGGGGGTATGTCTTATCCGCTTACGGGTTCAACCGGAGACGGATACGAAATGGCAAAGGAATTGGGACATACGGTAAACGAGATTTATCCGTCTTTGGTTCCCCTTGTATGCCATGAGGGATTTTGTTCTGCTCTTTCGGGATTGGCACTTAAAAATATTACGGCTTCTTTTTTTGAAGAAGGAAAGAAAAAACCTATATACAGCGAACAGGGTGAATTGCTTTTTACACATTTCGGAATTTCAGGTCCTTTAACTCTTTCCGCATCGGCACATTTAAGATATATGAACAAAAAATCATATTATCTTTTAATTGATTTAAAACCTGCTCTTAGTATAGAACAACTTGATAAGCGACTGTTGAGAGATTTTTCGGCAGAACTTAACAAAGACCTTAAAAACTCACTTGATGCCTTGTTGCCCAAAAGCCTGATACCAATTGTTATTAAACTTTCGGGTGTAGATGGAAATATAAAGGTTAATCAAATAACCAAAGAACAACGAAACAGTATTATTTCGGTAATAAAGGGACTTAAACTACACATAATAGGTACAAGACCTATTGAGGAGGCAATTATTACCGGCGGAGGTATTTCGGTTAAGGAAATAGAGCCGAATACAATGATGTCAAAAATTGTTTCGGGGCTTTACTTTGCCGGAGAGATAATTGATGTTGATGCATACACCGGCGGGTTTAATCTTCAAATAGCATTTTCAACCGGTTTTGTTGCCGGTAAAAATTCAGTTAATAAGGAGTAAGAAAAAATGATATCAATAGCACTCGACGGACCTGCAGGAGCAGGAAAAAGCACTGTCGCAAAAAACGCCGCAAAGGAATTAGGCTTTATCTATGTTGATACCGGAGCTTTATATAGGTCGGTGGGACTTTATTTTTCAAGAAATGGTATCGGCACAGAGCTTAACTGTGATATTGAGGAAATATTAAAAGAGATAAATATTGACTTAAAGTTTATTAACAGCGAACAAAGAGTGTTTTTAAACGGTGAAGATGTGTCAGAGGCAATAAGAACTCCCCAAGCTTCTATGATGGCATCTGCGGTTTCGGCTAAACCGGCGGTTAGAGCTTTTTTGCTTGAAATGCAAAGAAAACTTGCACGGGAGAACAATGTTTTAATGGACGGCAGAGATATAGGCACCGTCGTTCTTCCTAATGCCACTTTAAAATTCTTTGTAACCGCATCGGTTAAGGAAAGAGCCGACAGAAGATACAAGGAACTTGCGGAAAAGGGAATGGATGTATCCTATGAGGATGTTTATAATGATATCGAAACAAGAGATTATAACGATTCCCATAGAGAAATTGCACCTCTTAAACCTGCCGAAGATTCTATTATGTTTGATACAACAGGCAATACATTAGAAGAATCAGTTGCCTCTTTGTTAAAAGAAATAAAAGAGAGGATAAACTGATTTTGGAAATTACTGTTGCAAAAACCGCAGGATTTTGTTTCGGCGTCAATAGGGCGGTTAATACGGTTTACGAACTTTTAGAAAAAAACAAAAAAGTTTGTACTTTAGGGCCTATTATTCATAACCCGCAACTTGTGTCCGAACTTTCAGAAAAAGGTGTCAGAACCGTTTCCTCGGTAGAAGAAACAAAAAAAGGTGAAACCTTGGTAATAAGGTCTCACGGTGTACCCAAAGCACTTACCGATAAAGCAAGGGAATTATGTCTTGATTTTGTAGATGCAACCTGTCCCTTTGTAGCGAAGATACACTCAATTGTTTCCGAAAAAAGTGAGCAAGGTGATATTATTTTAATCGCCGGTGATGATAAACATATTGAGGTTATAGGAATAAAAGGACATTGTAACGGTGATGTTTTTGTTTTTTCCACCGAAGAGGAAATTGACGATTTGATAAAAAATCACCCCGAAATAGCCGAAAAATCGGTTTGTGCGGTGGCTCAAACCACATTTAACGCAAAAAAATGGGATTTAATTCAAAAAAAATTAAAAAAAGTATGTACAAATGCGAAAATATTTGATACAATATGTAATGCGACTTCTGCTCGTCAGGATGAAGCAGGTGATTTGTCATCGAAAAGCGATGTTATGGTCGTTATCGGTGGGAAGCATAGTTCAAATACCGCAAAGCTATTTGAAGTTTGCAAATCCAACTGCGAAAAGACATATTCCATTGAAACGGCAAACGAGTTATCGTTTGATTGGTTTGATGGTTGCAGTAAAGTGGGAGTTGTTGCCGGCGCATCAACACCGGCGCGTATCATAAAGGAGGTAGTTATTACCATGTCGGAAAATTTACAATCGGTAGAAGAACAGATGGAGGGAATGGAAACTGTTCAAAAAAGCTTCGAGGAAATGACGGATGAGGAAGCATTTGAGGCTTCACTCAGCAATTTAACGGGAGATCAAAAAGTTTGTGGTACCGTTCTTGCCGTAAACCCCACCGAAGTACAAGTTGACTTTGGCAGAGGAATTACAGGTTACATAACAGCCGCAGAATTCTCACTTGATCCAAATGTTAAGCTTGAGGAAGAAGTTAAGATCGGAGATACTCTTAATTTAATTATTATGAAGATTAACGATCAGGAAGGAATCGCAATGCTTTCAAAGCGTCGTTACGATGCTATTGCCGGTTGGGATAATATAGTCGCAGCTAAAGAATCCGGCGAAGTATTAACAGGTATCGTTCGTGATATCGTTAAGGGCGGAGTTGTTGTATTTGTAAACAATGTTCGTGTATTCGTTCCGGCTTCACAGGCAACTCTTTCAAGAAATGATTCTCTTGAAGAGTTAAAGGGCAAGGAAGTTTCTTTCCGTATTATTGAGATAGGCAGAGGCCGTAAGGCAGTTGGTTCTATCCGTAGCGTACTTCGTGAGCAACGCAAGGAAGCAGAGGATAAAATTTGGAACTCTATTGCTGTTGGCGACCGTTTCAAAGGTACAGTAAGGTCTCTTACAACTTACGGTGCATTTGTTGACTTAGGCGGCGTTGACGGAATGGTTCACATTTCCGAGCTTTCTTGGCAACGCATCAAGAATCCGTCAGAGGTTGTTTCTGTCGGTGATGAGATTGATGTATATGTTAAGGCTATTGATGCCGAGAAGAAAAAGATTTCTTTAGGTTACAAAGACCCTGCTCAAAATCCTTGGACATTATTTATGGACAAGTATAATGTAGATGATGTTGTAAATGTTAAGATTGTAAGCCTTACAACATACGGTGCATTTGCAAGAATTATCCCGGGTGTGGATGGTCTTGTTCATATTTCTCAAATCGCAGATAAGCATATAACAAAACCTGCTGACGAGTTAACAGTCGGTCAGGATGTTGATGCAAAGATTATTGCTGTTGATACCGAGAAAAAGCGTGTTAGCCTCTCAATCCGTGCTTTGATTGAAAAGAAGGAAGAAGAGGTTTCCGACGAAGCTGAGGAAGAAGTAGTTGTTGCAACTACCGAAGACAATGCTGAGGAAAACGCTGAATAATATTTAATGTTTTCGGGCTTGGGGCTTTTTCGGTCCCGGCCCGTTTTATTTTGAGGTATAATAATGAGTGCAAAAAGAGGTATAAAACTTCAAAACAGAATAATTACAGCGGCAGTCATTATGCTGATACAGTTTGCATTTTTGTTTTTCGGCAGTATTGCTCTGTCAAAAAGCTTTTTTTCTTTGTATGCTCTTTCGGAAATAGTGGGCATATTAACCGTTATTTTCATCCTTAATAAAAGACAAAGTCCCGGATATAAGATTGCCTGGATTATCTTTATTCTTGTACTTCCTATTTTCGGGATATCGGTTTTTTTACTTTGGGGCGGAGCAAGAATTACTCCGAGAAAAAAGAAAACATATAAGCGTTTTGAAGATTTATCTCTTAAAGAATTAGATAAAGATGACACAATCCTTACCCACCTTGATTATGAAGATTATCTTCATTCAAGACAAGCCCGTTTTTTAATTAAAGAATCGGGATTTCCGATTTATAACCACACAAAATGCGATTATTTGCCGTCAGGAGAGGCATTTTTCAAATCCCTTTGCGAGGAACTGAAAAAAGCCCGGCAGTACATTTTTCTTGAATCGTTTATTTTGGCTGAAGGAGAAATGTGGGAGGAAATATTCAACATACTCAAGAAAAAATCAGAAGAGAATGTTGAAATAAGAATAATGTTTGATGACTTCGGTTCCATCAGACGACAGGAAAAAGGATTTATTAAAAACATTGAGAAATACGGGATTAAAATTGCCGTTTTTAATATGATTAAGCCCTCGGCCACTATTGCAAATATTTTTATTAATAACCGAAATCATCAAAAAATAGTTGTTATTGACGGAAAGGTTGCATTTACCGGCGGAGTAAATATTGCCGATGAATATATTAACAAATACGAAAGATTCGGTCATTGGCTTGATTGCGGTGCCAAATTTGAGGGTAAAGCCGTTGAAGGCTTTTTGTCGGTATTTTGTACTATGTGGGGATTTACGCAAAACAGCCCTCTTGACATAAAAAAATATTTGGTTAATTATCATCAGGATAGTAAGGGTTTTGTTATCCCGTACAGTGATGACCCGCTGGGAGAGAATAATCCTGCCGAGGGAATTTATATGCAAATTCTCGGTAGTGCCCAACGATATGTTTATATTACAACACCCTATTTAATTCTTGACGGAAATATGAAAAAGACCATAGAATTGGCGGCAAAGTCGGGAGTAGATGTCAGAATTATTACACCCCATATTCCGGATAAAGGATATGTACATTCGGTTACCCGGTATAATTATTTGAATTTATTAGAGTCAGGGGTTAGAATTTACGAATACACTCCGGGATTTATCCATTCAAAACTCTTTGTATCGGACGATAGAGTTGCCACAGTGGGAACCGTTAATATGGATTACCGAAGTTTTGAGCTTCATTTTGAAAACGGAGCTTGGGTTTCGGATACGGATTTTGCTATTGAAATTAAAAATAATATTGAGGAGATTATGGAAAAATCCCAAGAAATTATGCTTGAGGATTGGAAGAAAATTTCTGTTTTCACAAGAATAAAACAGGGAATACTTAATGTATTTTCTCCGTTTATGTAAAAAAGCACCAAAGATTTATTCTTCGGTGCTTTAATGCTTTTGTTATTGTATTTTTTTACTTTTTAAGGTTGTTTCGGTGTTGTATATTGCGTTGATTGATGCTTTATCACTGTTTAAAACGATATAGGTGTATATTGCGTCAAATATGGCGAGTTGGGCTATTCGTGAGGACATAGCAAGAATGGAATGCTTTGTTTCTTCGGATTTGGTATAAAGAGAAATATCGGCGTTACTTACAATTGGTGAGTCGGCGAAGTTTGTTACGGCTATTGTAGTAGCATTTCCTATTTTGCTGAATTGAAGTGCATCAATAATATCTTTTGATGCTCCCGAGTGGGAAATTCCTATGGCTACGCTTTCTCTGTCAAGGTGGGATGAAATAATCGCCTGCATATGATTATCACAACAGCATTGTGCATCAAGTCCAAGCCGTAAAAATTTGTGTGCGGCATCTTGAGCAATTGCGGCGGAATTTCCGAGACCGAAAATAGCAATTCTTTTTGCATTCATAATGGCTTTGGCGGCTTTTTCAAGTTCTTTCGGTTCAAGTACCGACTCGGTATTCCATAAGGCTACCGAAATATCATTTATTCTTTTATGAAAAATATCAAAGCAACTGTCATTTTCGGTGATTTCGGTATTAATTTTGGATGTGCCTGATATATCCTTTAAAAAACCGATTTTCATTTCCCTGTATCCCGAAAAACCGAGTTTTCGTGAAAACCTGACAATAGTGGCTTCGGTAGAGCCTGAAAGCCGTGCCAGTTCTTTGATTGATAATTCCGATATTTTGTGAGGGTTTTCAAGAATGTATTCTCCGACCAATCGTTCGCTGGGTCCCATTCCGCTTAGCAAAAACCGTATTCTGTGATTTATTGATTCCATAATTTTACTTGCACCTCATAAATGAAACTTATTTTCATTATTTTACAATATTTTGTCAAATTAATCAAGAAAAATGAAAATTATTTTTGTTTTGGTATTGCAAAATCCATTGTATTTTGTTATTATATAATAAATAATTATATTGGGGTGATATGATGCTTGATTACAAAATCAAAATAGGTCTTGTTCCTATGCGTAGAAATACCAATGACAGACCTAAAGGTACATTCTTAACTTGGCATTCAGCCATTGAAAGAGGCCATCGTTTTGTAAAATATATTGAAGATAATTTTACAAGCGAGAATATTGAATTTGTAGATATTAAGGGCATTGGCATTGAAGGTCAGGATTTAATGTTTGATGATAAGTCGGCAAATGATGTTATCGAACGCTTTAAATCCGAAAAGGTTGATGCAGTATTCTTTATTAATTGTAACTTCGGTAACGAAGAAGCAGCCGCCGATGTTGCAAAGGCTTTGGGAAAACCCGTTTTGCTTTGGGCACCGTTAGATGACGAATACTATGTTGACGGAATGAGACCTACCGATTCCCAGTGTGGACTTTTCGGAGTTTCCCGTCAAATGCAAAGATTTCATATTCCTTTTTCTCATTTGCCTTGCTGTGAGGTTGAATCTAAAGAGTTTTCCGAAGGATTTGACAGTTTTGCCCGTACAGTATGTATGGTTAAAAACTTCAGCGGTATGAGAATCGGTCAAATAGGACTTCGTCCACAGCCTTTCTTCTCGGTAATTTGGAACGAAGGCGAGTTAATGGAAAAGTTCGGAATTAAGATTATTCCTATTAACTTTGCTATGATTGAAGCTCGTATGAAGGCAGTTGTTGAAGAAAATCCTGCCGAGAAACAGGAAATTGCCGATTATATTCTTAAAAATTATAAGCTTGATGATTTAACTCCCCGTTATGTTGATACAATGGCGGCATATACCGTTATGTTTAAGAGGTTGTATGAAGAGTTTAATCTTGATGCTATTTCGGCTGAATGTTGGACAGCAACTCCCGTTATGTTTGACGGTTTTGCACCCTGTACGGTTTACGGATTGCTAAACGATATGGGATATCTTGCTTCTTGCGAAAGTGATATGCATTGTTTAATGACTATGTCTTTATTAAAATGTGCATCATTCGGTAAGGGTAAGCCTTTATTCGGTGAATTTACCGTTCGTCATCCAAAGAACAAAAATGCCGAACTTTTATGGCATTGCGGTCCTTTCCCGCTTTCTCAAAAAGCCGATAGCGGAATAGACAGTGTTGCCCGACTTGTTAATCAGCGTTCTTGGTTTAGAGCAAAGGACGGAAAATATACCGTTGCTCGTATCGACCAGGAAAGCGGAGATTATATGATTTTACCCCTTGTTGCCGAAACCACCGAGGGACCTCAAACCCACGGTACATATATTTGGGCACAGTTCGATGATTTACAGGCTGTTGAGGATAGACTTATTGACGGTCCGTACATTCATCATTTTGTTGAAATTATGGGAGATTACAGAAAAGAAATAAAAGAATTCTGTAAGTACTTCCCGAATTTAAAAATAGATAACACAATAAAGGAGAAATAAGAAATGCAATACCAAATGAACGACTTTTTATTTGCAATGATTCTTACTGAACTGGAAGATGCAGTTGGTAAGGAAAATTGCTCCATTAGACCTATTGATAAGGTAACACACTCGGTTGACTACTATTGGTTGTCAAGAATGTGGGCTGACCGTGGTTGCCGTATGCCTGAGGCTGACTTCATTGTTTGCCCTAAGGATGCTACCGAGGTTTCAAAGGTAGTTAAGATTGCTAACTACTATAAGCTTCCTGTTACCACTTGGGGTGCCGGTGGCGGTACACAGGGCGGTGCTATTCCGGTTTGCGGCGGCATTTTGCTCGACACCAAGAGAATGAACCAAATCTATGAAGTAAATACAGAAGGTATGTATATTGAATGCGGTACCGGTGCTATTTATAAGCATATTGAATGGGCTGCAAATGAAGTAGGAAAGGCTACAATGCACTATCCTTCATCATTAACCTGCTCAACAGTAGGCGGATTTTTAGCACATAGAGGTATCGGTGTTTGCTCTACTAAGTATGGCAAGATTGACGATATGGTACTTCAAATGGAGGTTGTATTACCTAACGGTGATATTATCAACACTTCTTCTGCTCCGAAACACGCAGCAGGTCCTGACCTTAACCAAATCTTCATCGGTTCTGAAGGTACTTTGGGTATTATTACAAAGGCTCAAATTCGTATTTTTGACCAACCTGAAGAGCGCCGTTTCCGTGGATTCCTGTTCCAGGATATGACAGGTGCATTTAAGGCAAGTCGTGAACTTTTACAGAAGTTTAAGCCATCTGTTATGCGTTTGTATGATGAGGCTGAAACAGCTTCTCTTATTAAGAAGATTGTCGGCGTTGAGAGAAAAGGCGCATTTATGAATATCGCTTATGAAGGCGATAAGGAAATGGTAGAAGTTGAAGAGAAGATTCTTCTTAAAACTTTTGCTAAATACGGCGCTGAAGACTTAGGCGACGAATACGGTAAAAAGTGGTGGGAAGAGAAGATTACATTCTTCTATCCGGGCCATATGATGGATATTCCTCAAATGTTCGGTACAATGGATACAATAGCACCTTACGGTAAGATCGAGGAAATTTATTGGGCTATGAAAGAGGCTGTTGAAACCAATTTCCCACAGGCTAAGTTTATTGCTCACTTCTCACATTGGTATGAGTGGGGTGCAATGGTATATGACCGTTTCATTATTGACGGTAAAGATGTACCTAAGGACCCTGTTGAGGCTCTTCGTTTGCATCAGGCTGTATGGACCTGCGGTGTAAGAACTGCTATTGCTCACGGCGGTGTTGTTAATGACCACCACGGTGTCGGCATTAAACTCGGTCGTTTGATGAAGGAACAGTACGGTCCTGCAATGCAAGTATTTGAAGGACTTAAGAAGCAACTTGATCCAAACGGTATTATGAATCCGTTTAAGCTTGGAATTTAAGGAGGAAACCATAATGATAATGTCAGATAAGTGTAAACAACATGTTGACTCCTGCCGTTTTTGCTGGATGTGTCATCATATTTGTCCAATAGGAAATGCAACAGGTCATGAAAGAAGTACAGCCCGTGCAAGAGCACTCGGTATTTCTCTTGTAAACAGAGAGGCTATTGAACTTGAAGAAATTATGGATAATATCTATGAGTGTTGTACTTGCGGCGGTTGTTCCAATGTATGTGTTACAGGTTGGGACCCGGTTATGTTCACTAAGGAAGCCCGTTTACAGGCTGCTTTAGAAGGCAAAACTCCCGAATACATTAACACATTGGTTGATAATTGCCTTGAAAAGGGTAATGCTTACGGCAAAACCGAAATTTGCGATAAATTAAGTGCAAAAATAGCCGAGCATAATAAGGCTACCGATACACTTTTATACTTAGGTGCCGATACCCGTTTCGGCGGTGCATGCGGACAGGGCAAAAAGGCTATTGAAGTATTGGAAAAAGCCGGTGTTGCATTTACGGTATTGGCAGATGAACCTGCTTCGGGTTCTCAGCTTGATTTCCTTATTTCCTCCGCAAACGAAACAAAGGAAGAAATGGAAAAATGCGCAAAGGTTCTCTCAAATTATAAGACAGTTGTAATTTATGACCCGAATGATGCCAAGACTATTAAGCAACTTTACAAGGAGTATGGCATTGAGGTTAATGCAAATGCCGTTACATACACAAGTTTTGTTGCCGGTCTTATTAAAGACGGTGCATTAAAGTGTGATAAAAAAGACAAAGAGGTTGTTTTCCAAGACCCGTATCAATTAGCTCGTGATCTTGAAGAAACCGAAGAGGCAAGAGAGATTATTAAGGCAAACGCAACATTAAAAGAAATGCTACTTAACAGAAACGAAACTGTTTGGGCAGGTAACATCTTAATGGCTCAGTATCTACCTGATGTAATTAAGAAGGTAGCCGAGAGAAGAATTTTCAATGCAAAGAGCATTGGTGCAAAGACTATGGTAACAGCCTGTGTTTCTGAATATGTTGCACTAAAGAGTGTAGAACAAAATGATGTTGAAATTCTTTCTATTGAAGATTTGATTTTAGGTTAATAGTGAGGTAATATCATGCTTGTAAACTTAAAATATGTTTTAAATCTTGCTGAAAAAGGCGGATTTTGTATTCCTGCTTTTAATGTTTATAATATGGAAACCGTTATGGGCGTAATTAAGGCCGCCGAAGAAATGAAAGCTCCAATCATTATGCAGGTTTATCCCCGTTTGATGAAAGAGGAAACAGGTTATTATTTATCTCCTATCATTCTTGCTGCTGCCGAGAAAGCAACCGTTCCGGTATGTTTCCATTTGGACCACGGTCCATCGGAACTTGAAACAACCCGTTCTTTGAGATACGGTGCAACCGGAATTATGCTTGACGGTTCAACTCTTCCCTTTGAGGAAAATATTGCACTTACAAAGAGAGTGGTTGATACTTGCAAGTTTGTCGATGTACAGGTTGAGGGCGAACTCGGTCATATCGGTACCACAAAGGACGATGAACTTGACGAGTTTACCACCGCTGACGATGCTAAAAAGTTTGTAGAAGAAACAGGAGTTGCTTGTCTTGCTGTTGCAGTGGGTACTGCTCACGGCCGTTATAAAAAGCCACCTAAGCTTGATATAGAAAGAATTAAGGCAATCAGAGAAGCTACAAATAATACAGCTCTTGTTTTACACGGCGGTTCCGGTGTTCCCGATGAAGAGATTAAGGCAGCTGTAAAAGCAGGTGTAAGAAAGATGAACTTTGCAACAGATATTTGCTATGCTTTCTTGGATTGTTGTTTGGAAGAACTTCAAAAGCCCGAAAGAACAGTTGCAGTTGATAACTTTATGAAAAAGCCGATTGAAGCTGTAAAGGATTTCTGCATTACAAGAATTAAGCTTGTAGGTGCTGACGGAAAGGCATAAGTATGAGTAAGGTTGTTGGTATCGGCGCTTGTGTAATGGATACTCTTATTACAGTGCCGAATTATCCCACAGAGGATACAAAACTTCGTGCCACATCTTCAAAAATTGCCGGTGGCGGTCCTGTTTCAACAGGACTTGTCGCCGTTAGCAAACTTGGAGAATCCGCTGAATATTTGGGTATTTTATCCGATGATAACGGTGGCGATTTTCTTAGGAAAGACTTTAAAAAATACGGTGTTGGCACTGATAATACCGTAACAAGAGGCGGTTACCGTTCCTTCACTTCGGTTATTTGGCTTAGTGAAAACAGTGCCAGTCGTACTTGTGTTTTCGACAAGGGCGATTTACCACCCTTTGAACTTAATATTATTCATAAGCAACAGATTAAAGATGCGGATATCTTAATGGTTGACGGCAACGAAATGTCAGCTGCTGTTGAGGGTGCAAAAATTGCCAATGAAAACGGAGTTAAGGTTTTGTATGATGCCGGAGGACTTTACGATGGTGTTGAAAAATTATTGCCTTATGCCGATTATCTTATTCCTTCAAAGGAATTTGCTTTAGGTCATACCGGCGAGAAAACCGTTGAAGATGCGGCAAAAAAATTGTTTTCACTATACAATCCTTTGGTGGTTGTTATTACCTGCGGTAAGGACGGCGGATATTGTTTTGATGGGGAAAAGGGAACTTTTTATCCTGTTTATCCTGTTGAGGTTTTGGATTCCAACGGCTCCGGAGATGTTTTCCACGGTGCCTTTGCCGCCGGACTTTGCAAAGGTTATGACACCCTTAAATGTTGTCATTTTGCAAGTGCCGTTTCAGCACTTAAATGTACAGGTGTCGGAGCAAGAGAAAGTGTTCCGAGTTTTCAACAAGTAGAACAGTTTTTAAAGGAGAATGGATATGAACTTTAAAAAATCTTATAAAAGCGCAAAGGGTTATACTCCTATTTGCAAAATAGGCGAATGTACACTTAAAAAGTTAGAGTTCGGTATTATTGAGCTTGATGCTAACGAAACTTTAACCTTTAATACCGAGGATAAAGAAACTGCATTTATTATGCTTGAAGGTCATTGTAATGTTAGTTTCGGCGATACATTATGGGAAAATATCGGTAATCGAAACACTGTTTTTGAAAACCGTAAGGCTGAAAGTTTTTATATGCCTAAAGAATTTTCATGCGACATTACTGCTATTGACCATATTAAAATTGCAGTATGTGCAACTCCTATTAAGGAAAAAACCGAGCCACAGGTACTTCGTGAGGACCATGTTGTTCTCAAACTGTTAGGTGAGGTTCCGTTCCAGCGTGAAACAAGCTTTATTATTGACGGAAACAGTAACGCTAAAATTCTTACAGTTGGTGAAGCATATTGCACACCCGGTAACTGGGCAGGTTTCCCACCTCATAAGCACGATGAGGATAATATGCCTAATGAGTGCATAGCTGAAGAAATTTATTATTTCTTATTCGACCCAAAGCAGGGATTTGCAGTACAGTGTTTATACACTTCTGACGGTGAGATTGATGAGTCTTACAGAGTTAAAAATGATGAGTTGGTAGAGTTCCCGAGAGGATTTCATACCACCGTTTCAACACCGGGCTATCAAACATATTTCTTATGGCTTATGGCAGGAGACCATCAGGGATTTAACAGAAGTAACGATCCGGAACACGATTGGATTGCAAATAAATAAGATGTATGTTACAATAGAGGTATGCTTTTTGCATATCTCTATTTGTACATATAAGTGTATCGAAAGGAAATAATGATTATTATGGTTACAATATCAAATGGAAAATTAACAGCAAAATTCAATGAATTAGGTGCTGAACTTAAGAGTTTAACTTGTGGCGACACCGAGTATATTTGGAAAGGCGATGAAAAGATTTGGGCATCTTCCTGTCCCGTGCTTTTCCCGATTTGCAGTGGTGTTATTGACAATACATATTATATTGACGGCAAGGAATACAATATGACAAAGCACGGATTTGCCAAAAAAAGTGTTTTTGCCGTTGAGGATAAAAAAGAAAATGAAGTAACTTTTTTACTTACCGATTCCGAGGAAACAAAAAAATGTTATCCATATTCTTTTGAGTTTAGAATTCATTATACATTAACCGATACAAAGCTCGAGGTAGAATATAATGTTAAAAATACAAATGACGAAGAAATGTTCTTCTCGGTAGGCGGACATGAGGGCTATGCTTGTCCTGAAGGTATAGATAAGTATGATATAGTTTTTGACAAGACCGAAACGCTTGTAAACACCGTGCTTACAGGTCCTAATACTTTAGGTTATGAGGAATTCACCGTACTTGAAAACTCAAATGTTTTTCCGCTTGACTATAAGTATTTTGCAGTTGATGCTCTTGTTTTCCAAACATTAAAATCCGACAGTCTTGTTCTTAAAAATCGTGAGAACGGTCGTGCAATTAAGGTTGAATTCAAAGGATTTCCTTATTTACTTCTTTGGACAAAGCCTGATGCACCGTATATTTGTATAGAGCCGTGGTGTGGCATTTCAGATAGAGACGGTTGCGACCAAAACTTTAAAACAAAGCAGGGAATTGAACATATTTTACCCGGCGAAACTTTCGTAAGAGTTCATACCTTGGAAATTCTTTAATGGTGATAGCGTGAAAATCACGCTGAAAAAATAAAGACGCTTGTTTCTCGCCTTTTACAAGGCAACCGAAACAGATGCGATACAATAATCACCGTTTCAGTGATTATTTATCGAATTTTATGACTTGGAAAGAAATGGTGATTATTATGATAGAAAAACTAAATAAACTTAATGAAAATATTAAATTCTACTCGGTTTTTGATAAGGAGTTCAGTCAATACGGAGAAGTAATAAAGGATGCCGATGTGGAAGAATTGTGTAAGGCTGCCGAAAAAATCGAAATGCCCGAAAAGGGTGTAAAGTATTTTCCCGGTGTCGAAAGCTTGGAAAATGTTTCAAATGCCAAAGAAATAAAGGAAAGATTTTTCGGATTTCTTCCGGCACAAATCGGATATTGCTACGGAAGTAACAGTGTTCTTGATTCAACCGAATGGCATACTTCAAGCGAATTTAATGTTGCTGTAACCGATGTTATACTTCTTCTTGCCAATAGATGGCAAATCAAGAATAACAAAATTGACTCTTCCGAGTTCAAGGGCTTTTTTGTACCCAAGGGTACCGTTATTGAAACCTACGCAACAACACTCCATTATACTCCTTGCGAGGCTGACGAAAACGGATTTGGTTGGGTAGTAATTTTACCGCAAAACACCAATACACCTCTTGATAATAAAACCAATAACCCGATTTTGTGGGCTAAAAATAAGTGGATGATAACCCATGTTGACAATGAGGTTAACATTAAAAAGGGTGCTTTTGCCGGAATAACCGGTGAAAACTTTGTTGTTAAGTATAAATAATTACCGAAACGGAGATAACTATGAAATACTTATTAGGTATTGATTTCGGCGGTGGCTCTTCAAAGGCCACTCTTATAAATACAAGCGGAGAAATTATTTGTGAAAATACGGTTGAATATCCCACATATCACCCTTGTGCAAATGCTTGTGAACAGTCCTGTGAGGATTGGATTTCGGCATTATGCGAAAATTCAAAGGCATTAATTTCAAAGTCAAATATTGATTCAAAAGATATTCTTTGTGTTGCTATAGACTCTGCCACACATACATTTTTACCCTGCGACAAGGATAAAAAACCAATCAGGAATGCAATTCATTGGACAGATAGCAGAAGTCGCAGGCAAGCAGGTGCTTTGCTTGAAGAAATGGGAGATGAGATATTTGAAAAGTCTTTCCATAAGCCTGATACCATTTGGACCTTACCACAGCTTATTTGGCTAAAGGAAAACGAACCTGAGAACTTTAAAAAAATCGGTTCAATTTTCTTTGAAAAAGATTATATCAGATATTTTCTAACTAATGTTTATTGCACCGATTACATAGAAGCTCAAGGCTCAATGCTTTTCAATTGTAATGAACTTGTCTGGGATAAAGAACTTTGCGACTTAGCAGGTATTGATGTAAGCATTTTGCCAAAGGTGGTAAATCCTCTTGATATTATCGGTACGGTTACCCGAGAGGCTTCGGAAAAAACAGGTCTTGCAATAGGCACTTCGGTAATATGCGGAACAACCGATACTTGTATGGAGGTTTTTGCTTCGGGCGCCGTAAAGGAAAAGGATGTTACGGTTAAACTTGCAACTGCCGGAAGAATATGTGTTATTACCGATAAGCCCTATCCTAATAGACATCTTGTTAATTATTCTCATATAGCAAAGGGTATGTGGTATCCCGGTACTGCAACAAAGGCGGCGGCATCATCTTATAGATGGTATCGTGATACCTTTGGAGGCACTTATAAGGAACTTGACGAAGGTGCAAAAGAAATTCCGGTGGGTAGCGAAGGACTAATGTATCACCCTTACATTAACGGTGAACTTACCCCTTACGCAGACCCTATGCTTTGCGGCAGTTTTATCGGTATTCGTTCCACCCACACAAAGGCTCATTTTTCCAAAGCTGTTTTGGAGGGTGTTTCACTGTCGTTGCTTGACAGTAAAATATATCTTGACAGCCTAAATATTCCTTATAATGATGTTGCTACACTTATCGGAGGTGGTTCAAAGGGCAAAAAATGGGCACAAATTACAGCCGATGTCTTAGGTATTACACTCAGGATTACCGAAAGCAGTGATTCTTCATTCGGTTCGGCAATGCTTGCCGGTGTTGCTGTGGGTGTGTTCAAATCCCCTGAAGATGCCGTTTGTAAATGCATTAAAACCATAGATACTGTTGTACCTAATATGGAAAACCATAAAAAATATCTTGAATTGTTTAAAGAATATAAAAAGGTGCACGATGCGTTAGCACCGATTTATAGGGAAAGACAAGTATGAAAATTATTGTTTGCATAAGGCAGGGTAGAGATGGGGAAATAAATCCCTTTGATGCATGTGCTTTGGAAGAGGCACTTAAAATTCCCGATGCTCAGGTAATAATGATTAGTATGGGAATACCTCGGACCGAGAATTTTTTGCTTAATTTAACCCGATTGGGCGCCAAGGAAGCTTATTTATTAACCGATAAACATTTTGCTGGTTCCGATACAATAGCAACTGCTTATATTTTATCAAAAGCAATAGAAAAACTTTCACCTGATTTGGTCTTTTGCGGAAGACAAACTTTAGAGGGCGATACTTCACAAACAGGTCCTATGTTGGCGGAAAGATTAGGTTATAATCTTATAACAAATGTTATGAAGATTGACTGCTTTGATGATAAAATAACCTGCCAAACCCGTGATGAGGGCGCGTTTACCGAAAGTTTTCCATGCCTTGTTACCGTTGAAAGAATAAACAGTTTAAGGCGTCCCTCAATCCGTTCTAAACAAGGGACTGTAACTCTTCTAAGCGCTGAAGATATTGGTGCGGATTTAGAAAAATGCGGACTGATAGGCTCTCCTACAAGGGTAATTGAATCAAAGGAAAACGAGTCGGGAAAAAGAAGATGTAGGTTTATTTCTTGGGACGAACTTGACAAAATTATTAAAGAGCATTCTTCGGTCAAATTAAATAATAATAAGGAAATAACACTTTCCGAGAAACTTTTAAATGTTGTTTGTGTGGGAAATAATCCTTTAGATTATGCCAAAACCGTTAGTGAAGATATTAAAGTTATTCCCTTGACTACAAAAGACGAAATTGCGGAATATATTGTTAAAAATAAACCAAATGCGGTTTTATGGGGTAGCGACAGTAAATCTAAAAGGTTGTCGGCTTTGGTGGCTTCAAAGCTGGGTTTAGGCCTTTGTGCCGATTGTACATCTCTTGAAACAGACGGCGAAAAGCTTTATATGATAAGACCTGCTCTTTCGGGAAGTGTAATTGCTAAAATAATAACCACGAAAAAACCTGCTATGGCAACCGTAAGAACCTCTAATAATACGGATAGCATTGTTGTTTGTGCCGGTTACGGAGTAAAGGATAATATTGACGAGGTAAGAAAATTTGCCGAAAAATACGGCGCTTCTCTTGCCGGAACAAGAAAAGCCGTTGACAATGATTTATTGCCATACTCGGCACAAGTGGGACTAACGGGAAAAAAGGTTTCACCCTCTGTTTATATTGCCGTGGGCGTTTCCGGGGCGGTACATCATATTGTCGGTATGGAGTATTCGGGTAAAGTTATTGCCGTAAATCCCGATAAAAATGCCCCTATATTTGATTATGCCGATTTCGGCATTGTAGGAAATTTTAAAAATATATAATTTTGTTATTGCATTATTTTATATTTGTGTTATACTGAAAATAGTAATCATTACTATATTTTTATTTTTGCGAGGTAGTATATGAATAAGAAACTGTACGACTTTATTGTTGATAAAAAACATCATTCGTTCCGTCATACCGTTGATTGGGATTTAGCATCTGTGTACTCACAAAACAAAGTAGCGCCTATCGAAAGAATGGCTGATAGGTTTGAGAAACTTTGTAAGGAAGAAACTCCTGTAATTTTAGAGGGTGAGAAAATTGTTTTTCTCCGCACCGTTTCCAATTTGCCGGATTGTTTTACCGAGGACGAATGGAAAGATATTAAATCAAAGCATTATGTTCATGAACTTGGATATATGTCTAATCTTTCTCCGAACTATTATGATACAATCGGTATGGGATTACTTGAGAAAAGAAAAACCGCCGATGAGTACGGTAAAAGAGCTATTGACAATATTATTATGCTGTCCGACAAGTATTTAGAAGAGGCAAAAAAGCAGGGCAGAGAGGATATAGTTGAGGTTTTAACACAGGTTCCCCGTTATAAAGCTCGTAATTTCCGTGAAGCATTGCAGTTTTTCCGTATTATACACTATGCTTTATGGCTTGAGGGAAATTATCATAATACCGTAGGTAGATTTGATAAATATGTTTATTCATACCTTAAAGCCGATATGGATAAAGGTGTTTACACCAAAGAAACAGCCTTGGAATTGCTTGAAGATTTCTTCCTTTCCTTTAATAAGGACAGTGATATTTATATTGGCGTACAACAAGGGGATAACGGACAAAGTATGATGTTAGGCGGCGTTGACGAAAACGGCAACGAAGTATTTAACGAATTGTCGGAGTTATGCCTAAAAGCAAGTTATAATAATAAACTTATAGACCCTAAAATTAATCTCAGAGTTTGTAAGGATACACCGGAGGAAAGATATACACTTGCAAGTCATTTGACAAAAGCAGGTCTTGGATTTCCGCAGTATTCTAATGATGATGTTGTAATTCCCGCTTTGGAGAAATTGGGATATGAGCATAACGATGCCGTAAATTATACCGTTGCCGCTTGTTGGGAGTTCATTATTCCGAATGTGGGAGGAGATGTTGCAAATATTGCCGCAATGTCTTATCCCAAGGCAGTTGATACCGCTTTCCGTAAGTATTTACTTGAAAGTAAGGATTTTGACGAATTTTTCGAGCATACAAAGGACGAAATTAAATCAGCTTCAAATGAAATTTGCGATAATATAAAAGATTTGTGGTTTGTTCCGTCTCCGTTTATGAATGTAGTAATGGACTGCGATATCTATAACCAAGGAAAATACAATAATTTCGGCATCCACGGTACAGGTATTTCCACAGCCGCCGATAGCCTTGCGGCAATAAAGAAATATGTTTTTGAAGAAAAATCTATTTCTAAAGAAGAATATATCAAGGCGGTTAATTCCGACTTTGAAAATTCCCCTGAGCTTCTTCATAAACTTAGATTTGAAACACCAAAGGTTGGTAACAATGACGATTATGCCGATAGTATAGTTGTAGAGTTGCTTGATACCTTTGCGGATAGTTTAGAGGGTAAAATCAATTGTCGTGGCGGAAAGTTCAGAGCAGGAACCGGAAGCGCTATGTATTACTTGTGGCATGCTAATGAAATCGGCGCTTCGCCTGATGGAAGAAGAAAGGGTGAGCCTTTCGGAACAAACTTCTCTGTAAGCTTGTTTGCTGATATTAAGAGTCCTCTTACCGTTGTGGCATCCCTTTCAAAGCCTCACTTTGAAAGAGCAATAAACGGCGGACCTTTGACACTTGAATTCCATCAAAGCTTATTTACCGATGAGGACAGTGTCCAAAAGGTCGGTATGGTTGTGAAGACATTTATTGACCGTGGCGGACATCAATTACAGCTTAACACAGTAAATCGTGAAACAATGCTTGATGCACAACTTCATCCTGAAAATCATAAGCAATTAGTAGTTAGAATTTGGGGCTGGAGTGCCTACTTTATTGAACTTGATAAAGAATATCAAGACCATGTTATTGCAAGACAGGCATATACAGTATAAGGGTTAGCGTGGAAAATCACGCTAAAAAATATAAAGACGCCTGTTTCTCGCCTCCCAAGAGGCAACCGAAACAGATGCGATATAATAATCACCATTTCGGTGAATTTTTATCGCTTTTTGTGTCTTAAAGAAATGGTGATTATTATGGATTATAAAAATAAAAGGATTTTGTTTTTAGGCGATAGCATTACCGCACTTAATACTACCGATAGAGGTTGGGTTAAATATTTTAATGAAATTATGGAGCCGAAACATTTTGTAAATGTTTCGGTTTCAGGCGCAAGATTATCTAACGGACAACCGGTAGAATATGACGGAAATCCGGTGTTTTTAGGGGATAAAACCGACTATAATCAAAATGTACTCGCCAATCAAATAGAAAAAATCTCCCGTGCAAAAGATAAAAATAATAAGCATTATTCTTATAATCCCGATTACGAAGATTTTGATTTGATACTTGTTGCGGCAGGAACAAATGACTGGTTCTCTAAGGAAAAATGCGATATTGATACCATCGAGGACCAGTTTACTAAAAACGGTGCAGTGGTTGATAGCAATGATATTAATTGTTATACTTGGCCCGGCGCTATGAGGTTTATTTACGAGAGTTTAAAATCTATGTATCCTACTGCAAAGATTTATTTTTGTGCACCTATTCAGGGCTTTGAAACGGTTAGGGGATATACCGAAATCAGTTACAAGCGTAGATTAATGCGGATGATTTGTGATAGAATTTCCGATGTAACATTTATCGATACATTCAACTGCGGTATTTGCGGTATATATGAAAAAGACGGCGAAATGGGTAGAGATTTGATTGACGGTCTTCATCCCAATGTGAATGGTGCAAAGAAAATCGGTAAGTTTAATGCCAATGCCGTGAAGTGTAGCTTGTTGTAATTATGAAAGGTACGATTTTTGATATTAAAGAAATGGCTGTCCACGACGGACCGGGTATTCGTACAACGGTGTTTTTAAAGGGTTGCCCTTTAAGATGTAGGTGGTGCCATAATCCCGAGGGTTTATCTTCTAAGCCTCAATTAATGTATAAAGAGGTTAGATGTCATAAATGCAATCTTTGTAAAAAGACCTGCAATCATCCCGAATGTCAGCCCTTTGGCAGATGCTTACATATCTGTCCCGAGAACTGTCTTGTGGTTTCGGGTAGAGAAGTAGAGCCTTTAGAACTTGCGGATGAATTAATTAAAGGTGCCGAGATTTTGGGCGAGAACTTCGGAGGTTTTACCTTTTCCGGCGGAGAGCCTTTTATGCAATCCGAATTTTTACTTAAAATGCTTGACCTGCTTAAAGATTACCATCTTTGTATTGAAACAAGCGGTTTCACCGACAGCGATACATATTTAAAGGTTATCGAAAAACTTGATTTTGTTATTATGGATATAAAAATCGCCGATGCAAAGAAGCATAAAGCTTATACCGGTGTTGATAATAAGAATATTCTTAATAACTTTAAACTTTTAAAGGAAAGCGGAAAGCCTTTTGTTATTAGGACACCGTTAATTCCCGGTATTGTTGATACACCCGAAAACCTGTCTCAAATAAAGGAGATAATCGGTAATTCAAACTGGGAAAAAATACCCTATAACGAAATGGCGGGAGCAAAATACAAGATGTTAGGTCTTGAATATCAACTATAAAAAAATCCTATCGCATTAATTTGCGGTAGGATTTAATAGTTTATATATTATTTTGTCAATTTTTCAATAATTGTTTTGTAAATCTCGGTTGGATTATCAAGAAATCTTTCTTTAATACAGGAGGCTTGATTTTCGTCAGAAAGAAGTAATTTTATACTCATAAGCGGTAAATCTCCGTCAAGCACCGAACAAACGATATAAGGTACACCGTTCTCATTTACCACATCAAAGCTTGTTTGTTTGATATTTTTAAATCTTGCAAGTAAACGAATGGCGATGGCAAAAGCCCTGTTTTTTACAATCAAGGACAATGATGTTTTCAAGGTTTCGGAGGTTTCCTTACCTTTTTCGGTAACAACATAACTGTCATCGTCGGCATTTGCCAATTTGATATGACCGCTGTTATTTAAAGAAACAATAGCATCACTTACTTCAAATCCGTTGGCAATACCCTCAAAATGAAGCTCATTTACAAGCATTGTTGCCGGAACAGGCTCATTTACCGAGTTTAGAATATAGCATATTAAAATTTTAATTTCAGCCGTGTTAAAAAGTCCGCCGAGTCTTACACCTGCGGAAGCTGCATCATTTTCCAAAGCAAATACATCCTTTAATTCATTTATATATTATTATATCATTATTTTTGAAATCTTCAAGAGAAAATTAAAGAGAGAGCCAAAGGAAAATCCTTTGGCCCAAACTTTAAATAGGATTACTACTGTAATCAGCAGCCACAGCCGCAACCATTGTCGGAGTTATTACCGCAGCAGCATACAAGGAAGAGGATAAGAATTAGTATCCAAGTGCAATTTCCGCCAAAACCATTGTTACACATATTGAAGACCTCCTTTTTGTCTTTCAACATATACTATGTTTTGGTAGAAAAAATGTTACTGAATTATTCTTTGTTTACACCCCAAACTCCCAGAATTATAGGTACGCAAATAATTATTTGAAGTATGGACAACTTTTCTTTTAATATAACAATACCTGCAACAATAGATACAACGGTAATAATGTTTGAGAAAGATGAAGAACGCACCGCAGAAATATTTGATGTGGAAAAATTATACAGCATAAAGGCTAAAACAGATGAAATAATGGCTAAATAAAATATTGCCGCTAAAAATCGTGGGGAAGAAAAAGCAGAGATTATTTGAGGTATATATTCATCTCTTAAAACAAAAATGGAAAAAAGATTAAATCCTACTGTTGCAATAAGAAACATAAAGAAAGTTCGTTCAAAGGGTGAAAAAACGGCGGATTGTTCACGGCTTAAAATATTAAATGCCACCGCACTTATAACAGCACCTACAAGCAAAATAATGCCTAAAAAATAATTCTTTCCGGTATTGCTTGATAATAAGCTTATAGCACAAACACCTACAATAGACAAAATAGTACAAAGCGTTTGTTTTCGTGTAGGCTTTTCGGCGGAAAACAGGGAAGAGTAGATTAACACTCCTACGGGAACAAGAGAGATAATTATGCCGGACAAGGCGCTTGATACCATTTTTAAACCGTAAAGTTCAAAAATAAAGTATAATAGCGGTTGTGCAATACCCATAAGCAACAGTTTTTTAATGGGCTTGTTTTTAAAATTTACCTTGACTGATCCTAAAAGAATGATTATACTCATTGTTAAGAATGCTACGGCAAATCTAATGCTTAAAATAATTAAAGGATGTGCAACCTTAAGTGCCATCTTTGAAAAAATAAAACTAAATCCGAATATCAGATTTGCTATCAATGCCGCAAGCATACCGAGTGTTTGTTTTTTTTGTTTCATTTTTGTTCATCCCTTAAATAATGCTTTTATGATGGTATCACAAATTCCTTTTTAAGTAAAGATATTTTTCGAAATTTAAAAAATGAGCAAAAAACTCTTGACATTTTTTATTTTCGTGATATAATCATACAAGACAATGAAGAAGAATGTTCCGTTCTCACCTTGCGATTTTTAGTTTCAAGGTCAATAATTTTTAAGATTTTCTTATTATTTTATTGAGTAGACGCGGACATTTTTTGTCTGCGTTTAATATTTTTACCATTATTTTGGAGGTGCTTCACAATCAGCAGCAAAGAATTAGCAATCAACGAAGGTATTAAAGTTAAGGAAGCTCGTGTTATTGGTTCTGACGGTTCTCAGCTTGGAATTTTGCCTATTAACAAAGCTCTTGAGTTGGCTTACGAAAAGGACCTTGACCTTGTAAACATTTCTCCCAATGCCGTTCCGCCCGTATGTAAGATTATGGATTACGGTAAATACCGTTTTGAACAGGCTAAAAGAGAAAAAGATGCTAAAAAAAATCAAAAAGTTATTGAAATTAAGGAAATACGCCTAATCGGTGTAGGAATTGATACTCATGACTTTGAGACCAAGGCTAACCATGCAATTAAGTTTTTGCAGGGTGGCAATAAGGTTAAATTCTCTATTAGATTCAGAGGCCGTGAACTCGGTCATCCGGAAATGGGAATTGAACTTATGGAACGTTTTGCCGCACATTGCGGTGAAGCAGGAAATGTTGAAAAAGCTGCTAAGATGGAAGGTCGTAACATGTTAATGTTTATGGCTCCGAAATCCGGTAAATAAGTATTTTTAATTTAGGAGGACATAAAAATGCCTAAGATCAAAACACACAGTGGCGCAAA
>DCIE01000023.1 GCA_002315765.1 Ruminococcaceae bacterium UBA1734 | reverse complement strand
ATATTTTTGAAATAAATCAAACACTCTTTGACTTTGACCAGGTATGTTTGGGGTGTTAAAACGATAATTGCTTTTGCATAAGTGTATAAAAAATAGAGGTGTTATTATGAAGTCGTTAGAAAGAATAGAAAAATTAAGTGATTTTCATTTGGTTGGGAACGAATGCTTTTCAATAAACGGAAAAGATACTGATATGACAATATTGGAATACTGGAGATGGCATTATTCTGAAATATTTGATTTGCAAGATACCATTGCGGAATATATTGTTGCAAAAGCTCTTGGATTAACACAGGCGCATAATGTTGGGCAATGGACACTTTTTGATATTCTATATAGAAATATGAGAATTGAGATTAAGGAAACATCATATTACCACGCTTGGCAAAGTGATGACGAACGCAAAAGTCAGCAACGAACTTTTAGTATTACAAAAGCATATACAGAATATAAAGACGAAAAAAGTGAATATAAAAGACAAAATGATATTTATGTATTTTGTTTGAACACAGGTGAAACACGGAAGGATTCCAATCCTCTTGTTTTGGAGCATTGGGAGTTTTATATTGTTCCTACTCATGTTATAGACAAGGAATGCGGTGAAAGAAAATCAATTTCATTAAAAAAAGTCAGAAAATTATCAACTGCGGTAGGATATTCAAATATAAAAAAGACTATTGATTGCATTATTGATACAATGGAAAAATAATCTTCTATTATTGTGGGGGAATATGAAGAAACAAAGCATATTAAAATAACAAAAAAATTGATAATGCAATCGCATATTTGCAATATATAGGAGGAATAAAAAATGTCGAAAAGTAAATGGATTTCGTTTTTCTTATGTTTGTTCTTTGGAGTTGTGGGTGCTCATAAATTCTATGAAGGACGAATACTTCTTGGAATAGTTTATATTTTAACAGCAGGGTTTGCAGGAGTAGGAGTGGTTATTGATTTAATAATTCTCTTTTTTAAACCGAACCCATATTATCCGTAAATTTGTCCCCCGACAAGAGACCTTTTGAAACTTAATATGTAATAAAATATGACCATAAGGTAAGAAAAACCTTGTGGTTATTATTTTTTTGGAGGAAAATTATTATGGAAAAAACAAAAAACAATTTAACGGAGCTTGTATTTATTCTTGACAAAAGCGGTTCTATGGCAGGAATGGAAAAAGATACAATAGGCGGTTTTAATTCTATGCTTGAAAAGCAGAAAAAGGAAGAGGGCGATGCGCTTATTTCTACTGTTTTGTTTTCTGATAAAACCGAGGTATTACACGACCGAGTAAATATCAAAGATGTAAAGCCGATAACCGAGAAAGATTATGAGGTTTGCGGATGCACAGCGCTTCTTGACGCAATAGGCGGAGCTATTCACCATATCGGTAATATTCATAAATATGCTCGCGCAGAAGATGTGCCCGAACACACGGTATTCTTAATTACTACCGATGGAATGGAAAACGCAAGTCATATTTATTCAAGCGAAAGGGTAAAGAAAATGATAAAGCGCCAGGAAGAAAGATACGGTTGGGAATTTATCTTTATCGCAGCAAACATTGATGCGGTTGAAACGGCAGAAAATATCGGTATTCGTAGGGAGAGAAGCGCAAATTACCGTCAAGATGCCGAAGGCACCGAAAGACTGTATGCCACAATGAGCGATATGGTTTGCAATCTAAGAAGCGATATAGATATTGATGAAAACTGGAAAGATAATCTTGATTGTGATGAAAATAAATAGTGTAAAAATAGTGAAAAAATAGTGGAAATTTTTTTAACTTTGTGATATAATAATCATATCAAAATCAAAGAAATGGTGATTTTTATGATTAAGGTTTTGCTTTCTAACGAAATTCTTAAAAGAATAACAAAGATTGAAGAAAACCGTTTTGTAGTCGGAAACACTAATCTTCCTACTATCACAAAAAACAAACTGCGTAAGAATTCAAAAAAGAAAAGTTCGTATGCTTCTAATAGAATTGAAGGAAATCCCTTAACCGAAAGTCAGGCGGACGAGGTAATAGAAAGGGATGAGCACAAACATTTTCTAAAACCCGAGCAGGAAATACGAAACTATTTTTTAGCACTTGGCTTGATTGAAAAAAAGGTCAAGGAAAAAGAGCCGTTTTCAAAAGAACTTATTCTTGAGGTTCAGGCATTAGTGGAAAAAGGTGCGCCGAAGGAGAAAATCGGTCTAAGAGGTGAAATGCCGCCGGGTGTTTTGTTTGCGGTTTATGATTCTGAAACCGGAAATCCCGAATATATACCACCGCTTTTTTCAGAGGTTCCTGCGCTCCTTGATGAGCTTGTGGAATATGTTAACACAACCGATGACCATCCGCTTATTATTTCGGCTGTTGTTCATTATCAATTGGTTACCATTCATCCTTTTGAGGACGGAAACGGACGAACGGCAAGACTTGTGTCAGGGTATATTCTTGATTTGCTTGGCTACGGTTTCGGTGGCATCGGCTCTTTGGAAGAATATTTTGCATACGATATTGACGAATACTACAATTCACTTCAAATGGGCTTGCCGGCACTTTATTATTCGGGCAGAGAAAACCCGCCTCAACCCGAAATATGGATAAACTATTATCTTCGTATGTTTGAACTATATTCAAATAAAGTTTGTGAAATATCAAAAAATTCAGCCGATGATGAGTTGTGTGCAAGCATATCCTACTTGAACGCAAAAGAAAAGGATTTTCTTAAATTTCTTATTAAAAACCGCTTGTATGAATTCACCCCTATTGATGTAAGTAAAAGACTGGGTGTTACAAATAAAACAATCATCAATAGATGCTCAAAGCTCGCTTCTTATGGTTTTTTAATACCGAATATCGTAAACACACGAATTAGGTCATATTCACTAAGTGAATTTACAAGGAATAGCGAAAACAATATTCTCGGGAAAATTTGAGAGTGAAATTTTTCGTGTCTTCTTTTCTTGACAAGTACAATTTTTGTGCAAACACAAAAATATTCCCTCATAAAAGTGTGAAAAATCTTGATTATTGGCTGTAAAAAGTGTATAATAACAATAACCAAAGAATGAACGGAGGGAATTTAATGTATCTAAAAAGAAAAGTTGATGAGTTTTTAG
>DCIE01000026.1 GCA_002315765.1 Ruminococcaceae bacterium UBA1734 | reverse complement strand
CATCAGCGTGAGTTGGAAAAGCTCAAAAATCTCAAAAAAGCCTGCCTTGAAAAGATGTTTGTATAGGAGGAGAATGAAATATGCCGTTTAATAACGAAACTGACTTTGAAAACGCCCTCATAAACCTCTTAACATCGTCATGTGGGTGGGAAAAAGAAGTCCTTGAATATAAAAATGAGAAAGATTTGCTTCGCAACTGGGCGAATATTCTGTTTGAGAACAACCGTCAAAGAGACAGATTGAACGATTATCCCTTAACGGACGGCGAAATGCAACAAATCATTGAGCAGATTGCCGTTTTGCAGACTCCCTTGAAATTGAACGGGTTTATTAACGGTCGTTCCGTATCCATTAAGCGTGAAAACCCGGACGATAAGGAGCATTTCGGCAAAGAGGTATCTTTGAAAATATATGACCGACAGGAAATTGCCGCCGGTCAAAGCCGGTATCAAATTGCCCGTCAGCCGAGATTTACCGCTAAAACGGATATTTTACCCAACCGCCGTGGTGACTTTATGCTCCTCATAAACGGTATGCCGCTTATTCATGTAGAACTCAAAAAGTCGGGCATCCCGGTTTCTCAGGCTTACAACCAAATCGAAAAGTATGCTCACGAGGGTGTATTCACGGGTTTATTCGCTCTTGTTCAGGTGTTTGTTGCGATGAACCCCGAGGAAGCCGTATATTTTGCGAACCCCGGTATAGACGGAAAGTTCAATAAGGATTTCTATTTCCATTGGGCGGATTTCAATAACGAGCCTATCAACGATTGGAAAATCCTTGCAAGCAATTTCTTATCTATCCCTATGGCACATCAACTTATCGGTTTTTATACCGTTGCCGATGACACGGACGGTGTTTTGAAGGTTATGCGTTCCTATCAATACTATGCCGCCAACAAAATATCCGACACCGTTGCCAAAAATAAATGGGAAAACGGAAATCAGCGAGGCGGTTATGTATGGCACACCACCGGCTCCGGCAAGACAATGACTTCGTTCAAATCGGCACAGTTGATAGCCAATTCTCACGATGCAGACAAGGTCGTTTTCTTGATTGACCGTATTGAACTCGGCACACAAAGTGCAAGAGAATATCGCGGCTTTGCCGAAGAAACCGACTCCATTCAGGAAACCGAAGATACCGCCGTTTTGATTGCAAAATTAAAGAGCGATGATACATCAAATACTTTGATAGTCACTTCAATTCAGAAAATGAGCAACATCCGCACCGAGGCAGACGGCGGACTCAAGCAGTCCGACATTGATGCTATTGCGAAAAAGAGAGTTGTATTCATTGTTGATGAGTGTCATCGTGACACCTTCGGTCAAATGATGACCGATGTCAAAGAAGCGTTCCCGAAAGCATTGTTTTTCGGCTTCACAGGCACACCCATTCAACTGGAAAACCAAAAGAAGGGTTGTACCACATCCGATGTTTTCGGTGATGAATTGCACCGTTACAGCATTGCGGACGGCATACGGGATAAAAACGTTCTCGGGTTCGACCCCAGCAAGGTGCTGACCTTTGACGAGAAAAAAGAAAGAGAAGCGGTTGCTCTTGAAAAAGCAAAGGCTTCATCTGTTGCGGAAGTATTCGGAGATAAGCAAAAAGAAAAAATCTACTACCGATATATGAATGATGTTCCTATGGCAGGCGAAATCACACCTGACGGTCGCACAAAAGGAATTGAAGATTTCCTTTTGGAAAGCGGTCAATACCGAACCGAGCAACATCAGGAAATGGTTGTAAAAGATATTATTGCAAACTGGGTTTCCATTAGCCGAAATTACAAATTCCACGGATTGCTTGCCACTTCCAGCATTCCCGAAGCAATGCAATACTATCACCGCTTCAAAACCATGGCACCCGACTTAAAGGTCACGGCACTCTTTGACCCAAGCATTGACAACGAAGGAACCGGCATCGAAAAGGAAGAAGCATTGGTTGAAATCATTACCGATTACAATAACCGCTATCATCAAACCTTTACAATACCGACCTACGGCAAAATGAAAAAGGATATGCAGTATCGTTTGGCACACAAAAAGCCATACGAACGCATCGAGCATTCACCTGCGGAACAGATAGACCTGTTGATTGTCGTTGACCAGATGCTGACCGGCTACGATTCCAAATGGCTGAATGTATTGTACCTTGATAAAATTCTGAAATATGAAAATATTATTCAGGCTTTTTCAAGAACAAACCGCTTGTTCAACAAGGACGAAAAGCCATTCGGCACAATTAAATATTATCGCGCTCCATACACGATGGAAAAGTATATTGAAGAAGCGGTAAAGTTATATTCCGGGGACAAACCGCTCGGAATGTTTGCAATCAAACTTGATAAGAACCTTGAGTGTATGAATGCAATTTATACCGAAATCAAATCCTTGTTTGAGTTTGCCGGAATAGCGAATTTTGAGCATCTTCCTACGGATTCGTCAGCCTGCGGAAAATTTGCAAAACTGTTCCGTGAATTCAATTATTATCTCGGTGCGGCAAAGGTGCAGGGCTTTACTTGGAAAACACTCGAATATCGTTTTGTTGACGAGGAAACGGGCGAAGTAAAAGACATCGCACTTTTGCTTGACAAACGAACCTATTTTATTCTGCTGTTGCGTTATCAGGAATTATTCGGCGGCGGTGAAGGCGGTGGCGGTGAGGACTGTCCATACGATTTGGACGGTTATCTTACAACAATCAAAGCAGATAACATTGATGCCGATTATATGAACTCCCGCTTTGAAAAGTATAAGAAAGTGCTTTCCAACGGTGACCCTGCAGAAATCGAAACCGTCAAAACAGAGCTTCATAAATCTTTTGCTTCACTTACACAGGATGAGCAGAAATATGCAAATATCTTTTTGAGGGATTTGGAAACTGGCGATGTAGTCGTTGAAGACGGAAAAACGCTCAGAGATTATATCAACGAGTATATGGAAAACGCAAAGAACGACCAAATTCACCGCCTCGCAATCGCCTTCGGTCTCGATGAAGAGATGCTCCGCAGAATGATGTCCATTCGTATTGATGAAACAAATATTGATGAATTCGGTCGGTTTACGGCTTTGAAAGATACCGTTGATATTCCAAAAGCAAGTGAATATTTTGAAAAGATAAACGGTAGAAAACTGCCGACTCCGATGGTAAAAATCAAGTTGGACAAATTGCTGCGAGAGTTTATTATCAGTGGCGGATATGATATTGCAGCCGAATAATCGAAACAGCGTAAGTTTAGTAAGAGCTACGGGTCTTCCGTGGCTCTTTTCTTTTGCTTGGGAACAGCGTAAGTTGTCT
>DCIE01000050.1:9401-29151 GCA_002315765.1 Ruminococcaceae bacterium UBA1734 | reverse complement strand
AAAAGAATCAGATTGTCGGCAAATATGCTTGCTCCACACTCTATGCCGGTGACTATGTTACAAGTGCGAAAATTACCGTGAAAGCAAATAGCGCAGATGATACCATGCGATAGGCAATTATGAGGTGCTGGGATACGGGGTGCCTCAGTATTAAAAATAAAGCGGTGGGAATGCAACCTATAAGGCTGTGTTCTCACCGTCTTTTTTTATTTATTCTTATACTTGTCAATGTTGAGAATCATCTGATAAAGCATTTCTTGTTCCTCTTTGCTTTTAGAAGCGACAAACTCATAACATTTTAGAGGAATTGATTCATTGCAATTCTCATTGCCGATTTTTTCAAACAGTGTTGAAAGAGAGATATTCAACGCGGAAGATATTTTTTCAATGCTTTCTAAAGTGGCATTTTTCTCGCCCCGTTCAACTTGACCGATATAAGTCGGATGACAGCCCGAAAACTCTGCCAGTTTTTCTTGACTCAGATTTTGTTCCGTTCTGTAATTGCGTATTCTTTGTCCTATTATTTTCGCTAAATCACTCATGTGAAAGCCCCTCCAAGTATCATTATATATAGTCTATAAATATTGAAACGAATTATCCATAGACTATTGATATTTATTGCCGGTTAGTATATACTATAAATATTATAAAGTAGGATTATTATATCTATAGTATCTTGGAGGATAACATGAGTGACATAAAAAGCCAGACTTGTTGTTTTACCGGACACAGAATAATACCGTTATTTGAAAGAAACGCAGTTGAAAAAGCGTTAGAAAAAGCGGTAATCGAAAGCATAAAAAACGGCTATCTCTATTTCGGAGCCGGTGGTGCTTTAGGATTTGATACAATGGCTGCTTTAACAGTGCTTCGCTTAAAAAAACAATATCCGCAGATAAAACTCATCCTTGTACTTCCTTGCGAAAACCAAACGAAAAACTGGAAAACTGCAGATATAGAAAAATACGAACACATAAAGTCGCAAGCGGACAAAGTGGTATTTACTTCAAAAGAATACACATTGGACTGCATGCACCGAAGAAACAAGCATTTAGTTGATAATAGCTCTATGTGTATATGTTATTTGAAAAAAGAGAACGGTGGTACAGCATACACTGTAGAGTATGCAAAGGATAGAGGATTACAAATTACTAATATTGTAAATTCCATTCTTTCGTGAATGAACTTAGCATTATGGGCGTGCGACGATGAAAAAGCCGGTTCATACCAACGCTTTCAGCCACTATGTAGATATTTATCTGCGACCGGTACGTAACAGAGGAAGCTGTGATGGTTGTGAAACACATTGAGTGACCTCTTGGAGATTGGTATCTTACCCATCTAAATTTGATATAAAAATACAAGTTGTCGCTGTCAAAGAAGGCATTAGAATATAATTTTGTAAAAACAGCTTAACTGAAAAAATGGTAACGATAGTGTTCTGTGAAATTTTAGAAAAATATATAGAAAAAAAAATTTTTGTATTGCTTTTTGGAAAATTTTGTGGTATACTGACTTCGTACATTGGAATGTTTTTCTATTATCGCGCTTGCAATTATCTTGCATAGGAGAATGGCAAATGATAAGCTATAAAAAATTATGGAAATTGATGATTGATAAGGATATGAAGCGAAAAGATCTTGTTGAACAAGCAGGGATCAGTCAATATACGATTCATAAACTTTTGAACAATCAAAATGTTACTGCGGATATGCTGGAAAAGATTTGCAGAACTCTCGATTGTACACTTGATGATATTTGTGAAATATTGCCTGAAAAAACGGAAAAGTAGTGCCGGAAAAATTTCTTCTGATTATCACAAAAAGGGGTTGACAAGTATGATGCAGTCTGCGACAATCTTTGACAGACAGACAGACAGACAGACAGGTATCATTATGTTGTAAGCGTAGCATCTCTACGTTTATTTGTCATCCCGATTTTTATACTGAATACATACTAAAAGACCATCATTCATCGGTTTAAGCCGATGAATGATGGTCTTTTTGTCGTTTTAAGGCGTTTTAAGCGCTTGTCTGACATGAAGATAAACGAACTATGAAGCAATAGCAGGGAGATCTGAGCTGAGAGGGGCTTTGTATCTTTCAAAGAATTGTTTGGAGGAACGCTGTTAGTGGAAAAAGTACTGTTTATGTTTGATAATTATTACCCCGATATTACATCAAACGGTTTGTGTTGCGAAAAGATAATGACTTCCATGCAAAAGCAAGGGTACGAGATTCGTTGCCTGACTGCGGCGCAATATGGCGATACATGGATGAATGAGGCAAAAGGAATTATAAATTATCATTATAAGACCGCATTTCACAAAAATATCTCGATGCAAATACCCCATTGCGGTCCTTTCAAAAAGAGATTTTTGCAGGTAATACAATTTTTCTTCGGCAAATCGGAATTTTTGGAGGGGACAGATAATTATCCGCTTAATACTTATCATTTGAATCGAAATATTTTGAATGCCTTAGAAAAGGTGCATGCGGTTTTTCGGTTTGATACCGTAGTAAGTGTTGCTTATCCGATTGACGGAGTATATTCTGCATATTTATTTTGTAAGAAGCATCCGAAAATTCGACTGATACCCTATTTTTTAGACCCTTTTGTGGATGGAAGAAAGCATCGTTTTTATTCGCTCGAAAAATCATTTCAAAAGACACTGAAATTAGAAAGAAAGATTATTGATGCATCTTCTTTGGTAGTTACAAAAAAGGAACACCGAAGTCATTACGAAAAATATTATCCGAATTTAGTAGACGGTAAGATAAGGTTATTGGGAGCACCGCTGTTAGAGAATCGGTCTGTATCCGGCTTTTCTCCTCATTCTCCGCTGCACGCCGTATTCGCCGGTTCCTTGTGGCCGGATATTCGCAATCCTCAATATATTATTGAGGTATTTAAGCATATACCCGAAATTGTTTTTGACATTTACACCCCCGCTTCAAAGAAGTGGATACAGAACTATATCGGTAATTGCTCCAATATCGTTCTACACGATAAGATTTCTCATGATGAAATGATGAAGATTTTGGAGCAGGCAGATATCTTGGTGAATATCGGAAATACAATTGAGAATGCTGTTCCGGGTAAGATTATCGAGTATCTCGGATATTGCAAACCGATTATTTCGACCGTCTCAAACGGGAGTACATTAGACCGGGAAATGTTTTCCGTATATCCGCTTGGGCTGTCCTTAGATGAAAAGGATACGGATTGGGATAAAATACGAGAACAGGTTTTTGAATTGACTGAAAAGCGTATATCAATAGACTATAAAACAATAAGCGCAAAATTTTGGGACGACACACCGGATGCCTTCATTGAAGCAATTAAAAACGGATGTTGTTAATGAAAGGAAATAAATAATGAGAGCTTTGGTTACCGGCGGTTCCGGTTTTATCGGTTCGAACATTGTTAAACTATTAGTTGAGAGAGGATATGATGTTCGGGTTATTGATAATTTATCCTCGGGATATTTAGAAAATATCAATGATTATATGCACAGTGGTGCTGTTTCATTTTCAGACGGTGATGTCACACAGGAAGCATCTCTCGATAAGGTGATGGACGGTGTCGATGTGGTGTTTCATCTTGCCGCAAGTGTAGGCAGACAGCGTTCACTTGATAACCCTCAATTAGATTCACAAACGAATCTTATCGGAACAATCAATGTCCTTGAAGCTATGAAAAAACATGGGGTACATAGAATTGTATATTCTTCGTCAGCGGCAATGTTCGGGGAATTAGTGACACCGACAATAGACGAAAACCATCCCCAGAATGCAGATTCTCCTTACGGAGTAAGTAAACTGGCTGCCGAGAAGATGATACTGGCTTATAGCGGATTGTATGACATCACCGGCATTTGCCTGCGTTACTTTAATATTTACGGTGTCAATCAGCGTTTTGACCTTTATGGGAATGTCATTCCGATATTTGCCGAGAGAATCTACGCAGGGGAACCGATTATAATATACGGTGACGGAACTCAAACAAGGGATTTTTTGAATGTTGACGATGTTGCGAATGCAAATCTGATAGCGGCTTCAAGTAAAAACGGTACGGATGTTTACAATCTCGGAAGCGGAACAAGCGTGACAATAAATTGGCTGGCTGAGACAATGCAAAGAATCGCAGGCAAAAATGTGGGCATAAAGTATGAGCCGGAGAGACCTGCCGATGTAATGCATTGTAAGGCAAACTCTGCAAAAGCAGAACAAATTTTGGGCTTTAGAGCAGCCGTTTCTCTTGAGGATGGCTTAAACAAATATATGGAATGGTATAAAAACAATTGCGTTTAAACGAATACACGGAGGTACAGCTATGAGAATTGCCATCGGTTCTTTACAGTGCGAAGGAAACAGTCTGACCCCGGTTCATACGAGCTTTGAAGATTTTGACTACGCGGCAGGGACTGCCATGTACGAAAAGGTCGCTGTTGCGGAGCTACTGCGGGAAGAAGGCTGTGAGGTTGTTCCTACAATTTATGCCCATGCCCTTCCGGGTGGTGCGGTGGTAAAAAAAGACTATCTGCGTTTGGCACACGAGATTGCTGACGGCCTTCCCACCGAAGGTTTGGACGGTGTGTGGCTGTATCTGCACGGTGCAATGTGCGTGGAGGAAATCGGCTCAGGGGAAGCATACCTCTTACGCATGATTAGGGAGAAAATCGGCTTTAATATTCCTATTGCCGTAGCGATGGATTTCCATGCGGACAACAGCGATGAAATCCCACTGCTTGCCAATTATGTGACGGGCTTCCGCACGGCACCGCACTGCGACCGTGAAGCCACTCAACAGCGTGCCATGCGAGCTTTGTTTACGATGATAAAGAAGCAGATTTTGCCGAAACCGCAGATTTCGCGTTGCCCGGTTGTTATTGAAGGAGATGCGGTACAGACGGCGCAGGAGCCGCTGAAAAGCATTATGGAAGCGGCGGAGGAGATGGAACGCACCGTTCCGGGAATGCTCTGCGCACAGGTTTTTAACGGTCAACCGTGGATTGACGAGCCGTATATGGGACCGAATTTTGTTGTTACCCATGAATCCGACACTGCACTTGCGAAAAAGTGTGCCGATAAATTGGCAAAAATGTTTTGGGATGCTCGCCATGATTTTCGTTTTATGACCGAGGCACTGGAACCGAATGAAGCTATCCGCCGCGCTATGCAGGCGACGGAGCAGACGGTTTTCCTCTCCGATTCCGGCGACAATACCACGGCAGGTGCGGCAGGTGACAACGCATTCCTTATAAATCGCCTGCAAAAAGCAGGTGCAAAGGGCGTTTTGATTGCCGGAATCATGGATGCGGCGGCGTGCGAACGCTGTTACCGTGCCGAAATCGGAGACATACTGGAATTAACGGTGGGTGGTTCTCTCGACAAAAGAAGCGAATCGGCGGTGATTACCGGCAGACTCATCCACCGCGGCGATATTATTTCCTACCAATATGATAACGCAGGGCCTTCTGCCACGCTTGACTGCGGTGATATGACGGTGGTCATTACAAAAAATCGTGCTGCCTTCTGTCGGCCGGATATCTTTGCATCCGCAGGACTTGACTGTACGAAGTATCATATTGTGGTCGTCAAGCTGGGCTACTTGTTTCCGGAGCTTGCAAAGACGGCGGAGCGTTCAATTCTTGCATTTACCCCCGGCAGCTCCACCGAACGCCTCGAGGATATGGGACTGACGAGGATTCAAAGACCTATGTTCCCGCTGGAAGACAATTTTTTATAAGACGAGGCGTTCAGAATTTAATCACCGAAAAGAGGAAAAAGTATGTACAAATCAGAACTGATATTACACCGTATTTGGTTGGTGTCCAGATTTAATATATTCCAATTTATAAAATATAACTTTTTCAAAAAACAGGTTCATCGCTCAAAAGGGTGCTATATTATTCCGTTTGGGAACGGGAAAATTTACCTTGCAAGAGATACGGAGCTTATATTAAACGGCAATTTGATTTTCAATAAACCACTCGTACAAAATGCGAATGCAAAGAGTTCCTTATGTTTATTTGAAAGAGGAAAACTGATTATCAACGGAGAAGCTTTATTTCAAGCCGGGGCTTGTTTGGACAGTGTCGGTGTTGTCACGATTGACGGTAATTTTTTGCTGTCTGCAGGAGCCCAAATCACTTGCAAAGACTCAATTTCAATCGGGGAAGGCACGGGCATAAGCACTTTTGTACGGCTAAGAGATACTACATCCCATCCGTCGGGGACAAATCCGAAGCATTTAACTACCACAACCGAACCGATTGTAATCGGTAAGCATGTATGGATCGGTGAGAGATCATCCATTCTTCAGGGAAGTGTTATCGGTGACGGTGCTATTATCGGATACGGCGCCAAAGTGAAGGGCGTTGTTTCTCCGAGAGGAATGGTTGCACCCTCGATGGATAAAGAAATCATGACGGGGGTATATTGGTACTTAGACGAAACGACCAGAGAAGCGACATTTAAAAAGTATTACAGCGATATTACCGCCGAATCTGAAAGCAACGAAGCGGAAGCATCTAAAGAAGCTGTAAAAAAAGTTTGCGATGTGTTTAAGTCTCTCGGTTACGATGAAGATATCACGCATCAGGAGGATTTGCTCGGATGTAAATGTATTGATTCTCTTTCGTTTATGTCATTGATTGTGGAATTGGAATCGGCGTTTTGCGTGAAAATTCCGTCAAGCGAACTGAATGGACAAAAGTTTTACAGCATCGGTACCATTGCCTCTTTATTGGAACAGCTCGAAAAGAATGACGGTGCAAAAAAGACACAAACAGAAGAGAATAACGGCATTGCATCGGCTTCGGAGAGAAAGCCGTTAGAGCTTGATATTGAAGATACAAACAAGCCGATTGTCGAGCGTATTTTTGAAAACGCAATAAAAACCCCCGATAAGGTTGCACTTATCACCGAAACCACCAAGACAACCTACCGTGAACTTTGCACTATGATTTATGCGTATAGCGAAGAATTCAAAAAATTCGGCGTTAAGAAGGGCGACAGAGTTGTCTTGCAGGCACTTTGTGATGTGCGGTATATTGCGGCATATTATGCCGGCCACCTGCTTTCGGCAATTGCGGTTCCCGTGGAAAAAGAAGTGGGCGAGGAAAGAATACTTGAAATTGCCGGCGAAACTGAGTCTAAGCTTGTTATCAGCGGCAAAGCGGTCAAATATGATAAATCCGTAACATTTGACATACTGGAGCAGAATAGAAACCAAAGCATTGAAATTCCTAATTTCGCACTTTCGTTCCCTTCTGTGGATGAACCGTCACAAATTCTCTTTACCACCGGAACGACGGGAAAGTCAAAAGGGGTACTTGTCAATCATAAACGGTTTGCTTATGAAGCATATGCAGAGGCAAAATTTACAAAAACCAAAGATAACGAGGTGCAACTGATATTGTCCCCTTTGAATCATACTTGGGGAATCAGAAATATGCATTATATTTTGGCATATGGGCAGACAGCGGTGCTTGAAAGCTTCAATAACGATATATCCGCTCTTGCAGAACTTGTCAAAAAGAATCCTGTCACTGCCGTATGTATTCCGCCTGCAATCTTGCGTATTCTTATGATGTATAAGGATGAGATGGGACTCGGCGAAATTGATTATATCGCCATGGCAGGTGCTCCTCTTTCCGAAACGGATTTGGAGATGGCTTTGACTGTTTTTCCGAAAACGAGATTATGGAACTCTTACGGAACCTCTGAAACGGGTTCGGTGTTCTGGGCACTGATGGATGAGTGCAAAGAAACCAATGTCGGATTTCCCGCTCTGTTTACAGAAGTAAAACTTAAGCTCGAAAACGGTGAGCTTACAAGGGAACCCGGCAAGATTGGTCTTATATCCACAAAGAGCCCTATGAATATGGTGGGATACTATCATGAACCTGAGCTTACACAAAGCGTTCGTGACGGCGATTACATTGTTATAAAGGATTTCGGCTATTACGACGAGAACGGTTGCCTGCATTTTGCCGGAAGAGCCGATGATGTCATCAATATCGGCGGATATAAAACATCACCTCTTGAAATTGAAGCGGTTGCCGACAAAAGCGGAACGGTACAGGAGTCCATACTCATAAAAACACAGGATAAAAACGGTGCCGAATATTTGGAGCTATTGGTGGTTCCGAAGGGACCTGATTTCAGCCCGGATGATTTGATTGGTTTTATCAAGAACAAAGTGGAAGCATACCGTGTTCCGAAAAAAATTACGGTGGTTGACGAACTGAAAAAAACCTATAACGGCAAGCTTGACAGAAAAGCATACCGTTCGTAATTGACTTGTGTTGTCGACATATTTGATGATTTCAGAAAGGTAAGTTGTCGGGTTTTGCCGCATATATCCGTTTTAGCAAGCGGATAAAAGATTGAAAAAAGGAAAAGTGTATGTTTTCACAAATTATCAGTATCATCATTTTTGTTGTCACTATTGTTTTATTTGTCAGCCGACTCATTCCAGGCTCGGTAACTGCAGTACTCGGTTGTGCCTTGTTCGTCATATTCGGAATATGCTCGCTTGAAGAAGCATTTTCGGGCTTTGCTAACTCTACCGTTATCCTGATATTCGGAATGATGGTTGTCGGAATTGCAGTATCAGAGACAGGTCTTGCCGATTTAATCGGTAAAAAAGCCGTTCAAATATCAAGGCATAATGAAAGAATATTTATCTTATTGGTGGGCTCTACGGCGGCACTTTTAGCTACATTTTTATCCAATACTGCGGTGCTTGCCATTTTTTTGCCGCTTATCGGCGAAATATCGCAAGCGAATAAAAAAATGAATCGAATGAATGTGACATTGCCCATTGCAATGGCGGTAATGTACGGCGGCGCCAGTACCTTGATAGGTTCAACGCCGCAGTTAATGGCAAACGGCATTCTTTCCGAAATGAACATAACGAAGCTTAATATGTTTGATTTGACATTGCCGGGTTTTCTTTTGTTTGTCGTGTTTATGCTGTATGTGATGTTTATCGGTTATCCGCTGGGAAAGAAAATTTGGGGCAACAGAACAAACGGTGAATCGGAAGCGGCTTTGCAACCGGAAGACACGCGGAAATATGATAAGAAAAATATGATTATTATGGCAGTCATTTTGACCGCAATGATAGTTTTCTTTGTGGGCGGATGGATTGATGTGTCACTGACAGCAGTGATGGGCGCGGTTCTTTGTATTATAACCGGATGCGTTTCCTGTAAGAGCATCGACAAAAAGATGAATTGGTCTGTTTTGTTTATGCTTGCGGGATGCTTAGGCATTGCCACGGGCATTACAAAGGGCGGTGCGGTAGAACTGCTTGGCGATGCTTTGACGAAATATGTCACTTCTCGTCTTTCTTCTATTTGGATTTTTGCTGTATTCGTCATCGTTACTATGATTGTCAGCAACTTTGTCAGCAACACTTCTGCGGTTGCAATAACTTTACCGATAGCGTTATCGGTTTGTGCGAAACAGGGACTCAACTCATCCTTGTTTGTCATAGGAGTCGTGTTTGCGGCAAGTCTTAGTTACAGTTCACCTTTAGCAGGTCCACAGCCGGCAATGACATTGGTCGCAGGCTATCGGTTTTCGGACTATTTCCGTTATACATGGCTACTCAACATCCTCGTACTTTTGGTGGTCATTTTCCTGTTTCCGCTGTTTATTCCGCTGTATAGTTAAAACCGCAAAAATGTCATGGCCTAACAGAAGAAGTCAAATATCAGAGAAAACATTGTGACAGGCACATCACGAAAGGAAGAATATGAAAGAAATTAAATTTACACTTCCGGACATTTCGGAACTTGAAATAAAATATGTAAACGAAGTGCTTCGCTCGGGTTGGATTACCACAGGACCGAAGACAAAGCTGCTTGAAAAGAAGCTTGCCGGATTTGTCGGTGACTACAACGGAGAGGGGACACCGAGATGTGTCTGTCTTGGTTCCGCTACAGCGGCATTGGAACTTGCTTTACGACTGCTCGGCATCGGTTCACAGAACGGCGGCAGTGCGAATGACGAAGTCATCACCTGTGCTTATACATACACTGCATCTGCTTCCGTTATTAACCATGTAGGTGCAAGAATTGTGTTGGTGGACTGCGCCGAGGCGGACGGTTCGGTTGAGATGGATTACGATAAGCTGGAAGCGGAGATTACCGAGAATACAAAAGCAATCATTCCGGTAGATATTGCAGGCGTTCCTTGCAATTATGACAAAATATTTGAAATTGTAAAGAAAAAGAAAAATCTTTTCAAAGCGTCATCCTCTCTTCAGAATACGCTCGGAAGAATAGCGATTGTTTCAGACGGTGCTCATGCCCTCGGTGCCTCATATAAGGGTGCGCCGGTGGGAAGCATTGCGGATTTTACGGCTTTTTCCTTCCATGCTACGAAAAACTTTTCTACCGCAGAGGGCGGAGCAATCACTTGGAAGCGTTTTGACGGAATAGACGATAACGAAATGTATCATCAAATACAGCTCTATAGTCTTCACGGGCAGAGCAAGGATGCTTTTGCCAAAGACCAACTTGGCGCTTGGGAATATGATATTGTCGGCACTTGGTATAAATGCAATATGACCGATATTGCCGCCGCCGTGGGGCTCGGCCAGTTTGAACGGTACCCTGAAATGCTTGCCCGCCGCCGTGAAATCATTGAAAAATACGATGCGGCGCTTGTTCCGCTTGGCATAAAAACTTTGAATCATTATACGGATAAACATACGAGCTCGGGACACTTATATATTACGAGAATTCCGGGAATTAATCGTGAGCAGGCAAATGAAATTATAAAGAAAATGGCGGAGTCGGGTATTTGCACCAATGTTCATTTCAAGCCGTTGCCGCTTCATACGGCATATAAAAACTTTGGGTTTGATATTAAGGATTTCCCTGTTGCTTATGCAAAATTTGAAAATGAGATTACACTTCCGCTTCATACGAAGCTTACGGATGAAGATGTTGCGTATGTCATTCAAACCTTTGCCGAGGTATTAAAGGAGTACATTTAATGGATGATAAGTATTCCGCAGTAAGAATATCCCTGTTATCATTTCGCCGTTTATTTCAAGTGGAATGTATCCTGTACGAATGCGGAAAAAGTATGGCGGAAAAAGAAGACCTGCATCATTGGGATAATTCACATATAAAAAATATGCTCATTGTCATTTATTGCTTTTTGAAAAATCAAGTGTATTTAGTGTATGAAGGAAATACTGCGGTTGCAACTTTTCAAACAAGAGTAATCGGAGAAAGGTTGTGTTTTCAAAAATTGGCAACAAAGCCGGATAAACAGGGACACGGGCTCGGAGCATTCTGTTTATCTGAAATTGAGAATATAGCACTTAAAAATAACTGTTCGTCTCTGAATTGCGAGGTCTACGAAAAAAGCAAACACGCGGTGGAGTTTTATAAACATATGAAATTCGAGATTTCGGGAAAGAAAGAGACATTAAAGTACACCGAATTCGTTATGGGTAGGAGTTTGAAGTGATGAAAAAGATTTTGATTGTCGGAGCGGGTTTTCTGCAATCTTTTGTTATTCAAAAGGCAAAAGAAATAGGGTATGAAGTGTATGCGGTTGATGCAAATCCGAATGCGTTAGGTTTTCGGTATGCCGACCGTTATGCCGTCATCAATATTGTAGATGAACAAGCCTGCCTTGCCTATGCAAAAGAAAATCGGATTGACGGCGTACTGACTGCCGCTACGGAATACGGTGTGCTGACAACTGCCTATATTGCAAAGGAACTCGGTTTGCCCGGCATTTCCTACGAAACCGCCAAGCTGATTAAAAATAAATATCAAGTTACAGAGCGTCTGCTTGCGCATAATGTTGAGGATGTTCGACAGGTGCTTGAAATAAGTGAGAATACGGATGTTGAAGAACTGTCGCAGAAAATCAAATATCCCACTATCGTGAAGCCCCGGGACGGTTCGGGAAGCCGCGGAATACGGAGGGTAAATAAGGCTGAGGAGCTTATAGGTGCCTGCGAATACGCAAGGAAATGCTCATCGTCAGATTGTTTAGTGATAGAATCCTTTATTGAAGGAAAAGAATACGGTGCCGAAAGCCTTGTGATAAACGGCGAGGTATATGTTCTCGGTATCATGAAAAAGTGGATGACAGAGCCACCCTACTATGCTGAATTAGGACATTCTCTGCCGAATGATTTAAGCCCGGACACCCAAAAAAAGGCAAAAAAATGTGTGGCTGATGCCATTAAAGTCCTCGGTATAGACCACGGCTCCGTCAATATGGATTTGCTGATTTCCGAGGACGGAAAGGTACATATTGTGGATGTGGGTGCGCGCATGGGCGGAAATATGATTGGCCCCTGCATTATCGCATACGGCACGGGAATAGACTATATGAAGGCAATGATACAGATTGCAGTCGGCGATAAAGTGGATTTGAAGCCAAATAAAAGCTGTGCCGTTGCCACTAAAATTATGGCATTTGACGAGGGAATTGTTGAGAATATTCCCGATACCAAAGAAACGGAAACAGCATTCGGAGTTGAAATCTATCATCATTTGGCAGTTGGCATGAAGGTCAATGAATACCACACAAATCTTGACGGCTGCGGTTATATTGTTGCAAAAGCAGATACCTACGAAGAAGCGGTTTTGAAAGCAGAAAGAACTCTTAGATTTTATAAACAAACAATTTTCAAAAGTACGGAGAAATGAATGTGGAACAGTTTAGTCCAAAGGCGGCATACGAAAGAACAAAGCACAGAAAGAAATATAAAGGCTTCTATCAGTGCGTGATAAAAAGAGCCATTGATATTATTCTCTCGGTTATCGCATTACCTTTTGTGCTACTTATAACCATTCCCGTGGCGATTGCGATTAAGCTTAGTGACAATGGCCCTGTTTTCTACGTATCCTACCGATTAGGGAAAAACGGAAAAATTTTCGGTATGATAAAATATCGCTCTATGCAGGTAAATGCCCCATATCTTACCAATGCAGATGGAAGCACCTATAATTCAAAAACCGATTCACGGGTTACAAAAATCGGGCGTTTTCTTCGTGAAACAAGTCTTGATGAAATACCACAGGTGTTCAATATCATCGCCGGGCATATGAGCATTGTCGGGCCCCGACCGGGCGATGTTGAAGCAAAGGATACATATGAAGAAGACGAGAAGGACAAGATGCTCGTCCGCCCAGGTCTTACCGGATACACGCAGGCATATTTCAGAAACAGTCTTGGGGTAAGGGATAAACGCTTGCTGGATGCAGGGTATGCGCATAGTGTGACATTTCTTTTGGATATAAAAATAATATTAAAGACAATCAGAACCGTGTTTTGCCACGAAAATGTTTATACCAACACAAACGAAAGCGATAAAGAAACGGTTCCCGATATGTCATTAAGGAGCTGAAACAAATGGCAGTCAGTAAAAAAGCAAAGGCGCTTTATAATAAAATATTTGATGGCACGGAAACAGCAGCGGCAAATACAATTATGACCTTCCAGGTAAGAAAAACACTGAAAAAAGCCGTTAAATCTATGCCGGATTTGACAGCTGAGCAAAAAAGAATCGTAAGAGATTATTGGAAGCCTTACCTCAAAGTGGATACGGATTGGGTTAGATATTATACACATATTACAGGGAAGTTTGACCCTCGCTATATTCCCAATGATTTACAGTACACAAAAATAGACCAACATTTCTGCAACAGAAAATTAGGATACGGATTTAACGACAAGAATTACTATTCCTTGCTGTTTTCCGGTATCAAACAGCCGACAACGGTCATCAGAAAAATCGGTGGTCTTTTGTTTGATGCAGAGTATTGTCAAATAGATATTGCAAAAGCAAAAGAACTGTTGGCACTCAGAACGGAAGTAATTGTAAAACCGACTCAAGAAAGCGGCAGCGGAAGAAATATACATATTTATCATACCGTCAACGATTCAAAGCAGCTCGAGTGCCTTTTGAATGACAAAAGCGAAACAAATATAATTATTCAGGATTTGGTGAAACAGCATTACGAGCTATCCAAAATGCACCCACAGTCTTTGAATACCGTCAGGGTATATACGCTGATGTTGGAGGACGGGGTACATATTCTCTCATCTTCCCTTAAAATGGGAGCAAACGAAAGTCGTATTGATAATGTAAGTGCCAATTCAGGTATTGCGGCTGGCATAAGGGAAAACGGAGAGTTAATGGATTGTGCCTATTTTGATATGCACTCCGGAAAAACAACGGATAGACATCCACAGGGAATGCCGTTAAGTGAAATCAAAATTCCGCACTTCGAGCAGTTGTTGGATGCAACAAGAGAAGCGGCCCGCTATGTTGGTAATTTCAGGTTGGTGGGCTGGGATATGTCGGTTGACGAAAACGGAGAAATCATTTTAATTGAAGCGAATATGCGAAAAGGTGCCATAGGACCGCATCAGTGCCAGAGTGGTCCGTTTTACGGAGATTTGACAGAAAGAGTGCTTGATGAGGTTTTCGGGAGGAATAAAAAATGAGTTATTCTGCTTTGTATAACAAATTTGATAGATTTGTACGGGATACTTACAGAAAGAAGTTTTCGAGGGAGCAGTCTATTCATCGGTTAAACGACGCCAAAGCCAATTTTGATAGTTGGGTGAAGCTGACCTCGGCACAGAAAAAAGAAATTTGTGAATACTGGGGAATCAAAAAGCCGGTCAAAAGTGATTTTATGACTCATGAAATTATGCTGAATGTCAAAGGAACATTTGATGTTCGTTATGTTCCCGAAAAGATATACAGACTGTACTTAGATCCCGGTCTTGCAAACTCTCAATTACTGACGGCATGGGATGACAAAAACTATTTTGAACGGCATCAGCCGATTTTGCCCTTCCCAAAAACCTTTGTCAGGAATATTAACGGATTTTTTCTCGACTCCGATTATCATCTAATCAGTAAAGAGGAGGCAAAAAGTATCATTGTCAAAAACCTACCTCTTATCGTAAAGCCGACATTAGTATCCGGCGAGGGAAAGAACATCAGACTGATTTCCGATGAGAATGATGTAAATAAGATTTTTTTCGAATATGACAAAAACTACCTTGTTCAAGCACTTATCGTTCCGTGCGATGAGCTGAAAAATCTGAGCGCCCACAGTGTCAGTAGCATAAGGATTATTACCGCAATGGTAAACGGAAAACCTAAGCTTCTGACAAGTCATATTCTGTGTAATACAAAAAATAATATTGCTGTGAATGATGATGAAGGTTCTGAAATCGGAGTTATCATAATCAAAATTGATGACGAGGGGAAGCTATCGGATAACGGATATTTCAGAGATGCAAGATGCATACAGACACTTCCAAACGGTTTTTCCTTCGGAGGCTTACAGATACCCTCATACAAAGAGGTCACAAAGCTTGTGCTTGAGGCACATATGAGTATGCCCATGACGGGATTTGTCGGTTGGGATATTACAATCAACGACAATAACAAGCCTGTTTTTTTTGAGTGGAATATGAGAGGAATAGAAATATACTTTACTCAGTTAACGAACGGCCCGCTTTTTGGTGAACACTCCGATTATTTTGCGAAAATATCAAGAGATATGATAAAAAAACGGAATCATTAAGGTAGATGATAAGATGTTTGAAAATGATTTAATCTCAGTCATCGTCCCGGTCTATAACTGCGAAAAATATGTCAGAGAAACGCTTGACAGCATAATAAATCAAACATACGGTAATCTTGAAATATTGCTTATAAATGACGGCTCTACGGATAATTCAGGGACAATCTGCGATGAATACCGTAGAGATGACAGAGTAAGGGTGTTTCACAGAGAAAATGTCGGGTTGGCGGCAACACGAGAGTTCGGAGTCGAAAACTGTCATGGTGCCTATTTTGTGACTTTGGATGCAGACGATTATGTTTCGCTCGATTTTGTGGAAAAGCTGTACCGAACGGTTACAGAAAACGATGCGGATATTTCGGTCTGCGGTGTCAGTTGTTTTACTGACGGAACAAACGATAACCGTATTACCTATATGCCGCCTGATTCATACAAAAAATTATGCGTCACCAAAGAAGTGTTGGCTTCCGATTTTTACGGTATCTTCATGGATATGTTGTTGTCAGATGTTTGGAATAAAATGTACAGAACGCAGTTTGTAAAAGAAACGGGTGTGAAATTTGAGTTGCCGGGTAGCAATATCGGCAGTGATTTGGCATTCAATCACAGAATCACGCTGCATTGTCCGATATTTGCCGTTTGTGGAGAATCCCTTTTATTTCACCGTAATCGCTCCGGTTCGCTTATGACAAGCATCAAAGCAACCATGCATGAGGGTTATGAATGGATAACGGAAAAGCTTCTTGCGGAGTGTGATTTGCTGGGGCTTTCAATTCCCGAGCAAATAAGTGAAGTATATTATTGGCTTCTCGGTTCCGTTGTTTCGGACATTCAATATCATGGTAGGACTTTTCGCGAAAATCATAAGGCATTCAAGGGGGCGGTTGCCAAAAACAAACGGTTTTTGAAAAAGCACCGATGTGATTTAATGAAGCACAAAGCATTTCAGCCCTTTAAGATGGGTGATTCCTATGTAAAGCTTCCGGCGTTTGTCCTTACAAATGCTTTGTGGCTTGATGCCGCTACACTGTGTATCACGGTATTGCGAAAGATTAAATATAATCGTTAAAACAGTGAGATTCACTAAGGGTGAGCTTATGAAAAAAGGATATATTTTTGTAACGAATTTTAATAAACCGACAAAAGAAGAAGCGGAGAGCAGAAGTCCTGTTATCCACGGAAGCTTCTCAAAGCCCTGTGTTGAAACCGCACTTGAAAAGGGATATGAGGTATATGTAGGTATCAACCGGAAAAATCCCGAGAATATCGAAAGCGATCTGCCTGTTCATTTTTATGACAGTCATGTTTACAGAAGTATCACCGATGCCAAGGATTGTTATATTGCATACAAAAATCTCGACCGCATTGTAAAACAAATAAACTGCGATTGTATTCACTGCAATACGCCCATCGGCGGTCTTGTCGGCAGATTGGTCGGAAAGAAAAACCGTGTGAGAAAAGTCATCTATACCGCCCACGGATTTCACTTTTATAAAGGCGCCCCTCTTTTGAATTGCACGGTATTTAAGCTTGCGGAACGCATTATGGCACATTACACAGATGCACTCATTACCATGAATAAAGAGGACTATGAAGCTGCTGAAAAATTCCGGTTGAAACGGGGCGGCAAGGTATATTTTGTGCACGGTGTCGGAATAAAACTGAAAGACTACGAAAATATTTCGGCTTGCAGAAACGAAAAAAGGGCGGAGCTTAATTTAAGCGATGATGATATAGCCGTGATTTCCGCCGGAGATTTGATTGCAAGGAAAAATTACAAAACCGCAATAGAAGCGATTGCACGGTGTGAAAATCCCCATATTCATTATTTTATCTGCGGTAAGGGGCCCGAGCTTGATGCCTTACGGCAAACGGCAAATAGGCTCGGTGTTGAGAGTCAAATTCATTTTCTCGGCTTCAGAACAGATATGAAAGAGCTGCTGGCGGCATCCGATATTTTCCTGTTTTCGACCTTGCAGGAGGGCTTGCCCAGGTCTTTGATGGAGGCAATGGCATCGGGACTTCCCTGCGTTGTATCAAAAATCAGAGGAAACGTTGACCTTGTGGAAGACGGTGTAAACGGTTTTCTTTGCGGGGCTGATAATGCGGATGCTTTTGCCGAAGCCATTGAAAAACTTACAAAAGACAGAGCTTTGCGACAACAAATGTCGCAGACAAATCTCGACAAAATCAAGGAATACGATGAGAGTGTTGTAAAAAGGGAAATGGAAACGATTTACCGTGAGGTTTTGAGCTGAATTTGAAAACAAGGAGGGCGGAGTATGAAAATCATGCATCTTTTGCAAAGCGGACATTTTTCCGGGGCGGAAAATGTGGTGTGTCAGATTTTTTCCATGTTTGAAAATGATAGCGATACCGAGTGTGTTTATTGCAGTCATGACGGTAGTATCAGACTGGCTTTGGAAGAAAGAAACATTCCGTTTTATCCGCTCTGCGAATTTTCGCTGTCATCTGTCAAAAAAGCCATTCGGGATATTAAGCCGGATATTATTCACGCACATGATATGAATGCAAGCTTTCTTGCCTCACTTGTATGCGGAAATATAAAACTGATTTCTCATATTCATAATAATAGTTTTGACTCCCGTGGACTTTCACCTAAGTCGATTGCATATTTGTATGTGGGATTTAAGGCGAAGCATATTTTTTGGGTTTCATCCTTTGCCTTTGAGGGATACGCCTTTCATAAATTATTAAAGAACAAAAGTGAAGTTCTTTATAATATCATTGATACGGAAAAGCTTATTGAAAAAGCGGAGACGGATACGAATTCTTATGATTACGATTGTATCTTTCTCGGCAGACTTACCGAGCCGAAAAATCCGCTTAGACTGATGGATGTTTGCAAACTATTAACCGAAAAAAAGCCGGATATAAAGATAGCGATTGTCGGCAGGGGCGAAATGGAAAAAGAGGCAAAGAAAAAAGCCGAACAGTTAGGGATTATGTCCAACGTTTCGTTTTTGGGATATATGCAAAATCCGGCAAAGATATTAAAAGATTCCAAAGTAATGCTTATGACCTCTCTGTGGGAGGGAACACCGATTTGCGCTTTGGAAGCGGCGGCACTGGGTATACCGATTGTTTCAACGCCGGTTGATGGATTAAAGGAATTGATAGAAAACGGCAAAAACGGCTTTTTGTCCGACGACAATGAAGAATTGGCAAGCGTTATTATTGATTTGCTGGTAGATGAAGAAAAACTGAAAAAATTCTCTGAAAATCAGATGATATTCGCAAAGAAATGGAACGATAAAAAGAAGTATTATTCTGCTGTCAAACATGCATACGAGGAAGTACGTAAAAAATGAAAATTATGTTTTATATCAATTTGTTATGCTTTGGCGGTGCCGAACGTGTTGTAGCAAATTTAGCGTCGTATCTTTCAAAAGAACATGATGTGACCATTATCAATTCGTATAAAACCGAGAATGAATATCTCGTCAGCGAAGCGGTGAAAAGAGTATATATTGACCATAACGAATATTCCTCAAGAATTAAAAAGAATATCAAAAGAATTTCATTTCTACGGTCATGGATTAAAGAGAACAAGCCGGATGTTTGTCTGTCGTTTATGGCAGAGCCGAATTTCAGATTGGCAATCGCAACGGTAGGTCTTCATACAAAGACGATTATTTCGGTTCGTAGCAACCCCGAAAATGAATTTGTATTAAAAGGGAGTGCACTTTTGGCGAAAATGCTGTTTCCGCGTGTGGACGGATGTGTTTTTCAAACCGAGGATGCCAAAGCGTTTTTTCCGAAAAAGCTTCAAGCGAAATCAAGAGTTATTTTGAATCCGCTGAATCCGGATTTTATGAGGGTGGAGCGAAAGCCGATTTTCGGAAATATCGTAATGGTCGGCAGATTGAATGAAGCAAAAAATTATCCGATGGCAATCAACGCCTTTGAAATTGCTAAAAAAAGCAATCAAAACATAAAGCTTCACATTTACGGTGAGGGAAATATGCGGGTAAACCTTCAAAGAATGATAGACGAAAAAGACTTGGCAGAGGACATCATTTTACACGGTCATATAAAAGATGTAAAATCAGTTTTGGAAACGGCGGATTTGTATTTGATTTCATCTGATTTTGAGGGAATGCCAAATGCACTGATGGAAGCATTGGC
>DCIE01000050.1:3293-9338 GCA_002315765.1 Ruminococcaceae bacterium UBA1734 | reverse complement strand
AAAATAAACATAACGGCATTTTAGTGGGTGTCAATGCAGTCGAAGAAATGGCGACTGCCATTTCGGAGGTTTTGGCGGATACGGAATATAAAAACAACTTGTCTTTGGGTGCTAAAAAATCATCGGAAAGGTTTGCACCGGATGTGGTTTTTGCACAGTGGGTTGATTATTTTAAAGTCGTGAACGAAAAATGAGACAGGATATACTGTTTTACGAAGCATATCGAAAAAACAAAAAAGAGTATCTTATGAAGGTAATAAAATAGAGGTGTATGTGGTGAAAAAGAAATATGTTTTGCTTGAAATAATTGATAATTTATCTGTCGGCGGCGGAGAAAATATGCTGAGTGAGCTAATAAAGCATATGGATTTTTCCCGATATAAAGTGTTTGTTGTATGCTACGGGCCGAAGCTGAATACCCATATAGAGAAAAAAGTTGAGCAAATATGTGAAGTGATATATCTTTCCATAACGCATTCTATTACGCCAAGGGATATGGTGAAGGTTATGCGAGAGATTTCAAAGATAAACCCGGATATCGTACACTCTCATTTGGGCGGAATTACATTCGGGCTGCCATGGTGCCTATTACACAAAAAGCCCTTTGTGGTTACGGCACACACCGTACCACAGCAGGCATTCAGCAAAAAAAATGAAAAGCTTTTACGGTACGGACTCAGACGAAAAAAAGCATTACTCGTGGCGGTATCAAAAGAAAATCAAATCAAATGCAAGGATTATTACGGAGTGGATGACCGTCAGTGTGTCTATGTGAATAACGGTGTGGATGCAAATCGTTTTTACAAGAAAGAGCATGATGCGTTTACCTTTATCAATGTAGCCCGTCAAGATGAAAATAAAAATCAGTTGATGATTTTAAGGTGTTTTCAGAATATATATAAAACGAATAAACATATAAAACTCATTCTGGTGGGTGACGGTCCAAAGCATAAAGAACTGCAAGACTTCATAGCAGAGAATGACTTGGAAAATGCAGTTGTTCTTCCCGGCATGACCGATTTGCCGGAAGAGTATTATGCCGTATCCGATGTGTATGTTCAGTCATCACGCAGAGAGGCGATGCCCCTGTCTGTGCTGGAAGCTTTAACTGTCGGTTTGCCCGTTTTGTCCACCGATGTGGGCGGGCTTAGGGATATTGTAAAAGAAAACGGTTATTTGGTGCCTGTGGATGACCAAGAACAGTATGAAAAGCGTATGATGGAATTCTTACAAATGGCACCTGAAAAAATGGCAGATATGCAAAACAAATCCAAAGAAATATCAAAAGACTTTACATCTTCTAAAATGGCGGAGAGGTATATGGAACTTTTTCATCGTGAGTTGGGTGATTTATGAAAGCGGTCAGTATAAATAAAGACAGCAAATTAAACAAATTTATCTTATTTGCTTATATGATAGGATTGCCGATTTTGCTTGCTGTCCGAGACATCGGCGGTGTCAATGTCAATAAATTTATCTATTTTGCGTTTATTGCCGTTGCTTTTGCCGTTGCCGATTATGAAACGGAATTATATTTATTTTGCTTTACTTTGCCATTGCTCAGCGGGTTGCCTGACAAATATGTTTTGCTTGTAATAATTGCGTGTTTGTTGGCGAAATGCGGAAAAATCGAAAAAACAACCATCGGTTTTGCAGCGTTTTTTATAGCAATGGAGTTAGTGGCATCACTGTTTTATCCTTCTGTTGACCTAATAGAAATTGCAAGTTATTGCTTTGCAGTATTATTGTTCTTCTTTTTGCTGTATCAGAAGCTTCCCGAGCATTATTTATCCTACTTGAATTTTTATTATATCGGCATTTGTATTTTCTTTGCTATCGTTGTCACATCAAATCTCTTGTCGGCACCGGACTACTGGCTTGAATTGTTTGTGAGAGGTTGGTACAGAATCGGTGCGGAGAATACCGCAAGCGGTTCTGTAATGAGACTTGGCGTGAACGCAAATGAGATTGGATGCGATGCTGTCGTTGCCTTTTTTGTGGCATTGCTTCTGCAAAAAGAATACGGAAAAAAATATCTGATTATAAGAATTGTCAGCTTGGTCTTTATTCTGATTGGCGGTATGCTGTCATTAACGAGAAGCTTTGTTATTGTAATTGCTTTGTTTGTTTTGGTCTATGTTTTTGCGAGCATGAAGAACACAAAGAAAATGGGTATAGCTCTTGCATTTATCGGTTTGATTGCAGTCATTTTAACAGTAATTATCGCCAAGAATCCGGAGCTTCTCGAGGCCTTTGTCAACCGTTTCACAGCGGAAGATATGGAGGGCGGTAACGGCAGAATGGCGAGCATCCTTATCCATCTGAAAGCATGGCTGAAAAATATGCGGGGAATTGTGATGGGCGTCGGCGTTACACAAAACGGTGACATTTTAGGAGTTTACGGTACAGTGCATAATATGTTGGTTCAAGTACTTGAATGCTACGGCATTTTTGGTTTTTTCGTATATCTTACCGGTATGCTGAATCCGGCAATAGATGAGCTCCGAAAAAAGCCGGATATAGAATATATACTGCCGTTTTCTGCTATTCTTGTGTATGTGCAGCTGGTTCCTTTCATCTCTGCGTACACGCTGATGCTTCAATATACAATAACCATTTTTGCTCTGAGATGTAAACATAATAAGGACAGCAAAACGATGGCTGTTAAACCGATAGGGGAGGCAAACTATGTCGGGTAAAGCACAAAAAATCAAACCTATCCAAGGACTGCGCATTATCTTTTGTATCTTTGCTTTTACCTTTCATGCTTCGGGAATTCTTTCATGCAGAGAAAACCTTCTCGGCGGTATTTTTGAGGATGGCGGAAAGCTCAGCTTGACTGGGTTCTTAATTATTTCAGGTTTTTTGGATACATATTTAAGAGATAGCACAAAAGAAAATTACGGCATTTATGCCGAGATAAAATATAAAACAGTGAAATTTTTCAAAAAATATTATCCGGTGCACTTGTTATTTCTTGCTTTGGCAATACCTTTTACTTTATGGTCAGTTATCCTGAAACAAAAAACACTGTTTCGCTTTATTGCCGAGCTTTTGGCGGGAATTACATTGACTCAGAGTTTGATACCCGTCGATAGTTTCTTTCTTTCACTCAATGATGTTTCATGGTATTTATCGGCATATTTGTTTATGATTCCTTTAACGGTTCTTGCAAAAAAAATAATTGTCAAGCCTGAAAAATGTGAAAAACCGGTAAGCTTGATTGGGAAGATTACAATTACCTTTTTAATACTGCTTGGTTTATCCTTTCTTGTCGGAAAATATGTTACAAACAAAGAGTTAGCCAATTGGATACAGATTGATTTGTTTATCATCCGAGCGTTTGATTATGTGATAGGAATGTTCATCGGTAAATTAGCAAAAATAAAGCAGTACAAATATATCTCTTTTGCCGTTGCTTTCAGTATTTTATCGTTGATTATCATTCGACTTTTGCATGGCGAAATTCCCATTTGGTTGACAAATGATGTGATATATGTTCCGTTTGTTTCGGTTATTGTTTTGGGATGTGTAAGCGGTGAAAGCATTGTAAACAAATTTTTATCGCTAAAACCTATGGTTTATTTGGGGGATAACAGTTTTAACTATTACATATCTCACTATGTTATTTTGAAATATTTGTTTTTGGCGTTGTCGCATTTTAATCTGACAAATTTTTATTCAAGCAATCTGTTCTGCGTCGCTGTATTGATAGTTTCCTTTATAGCAGTAATTGTTATGGGCGAAATATTAAATTTGATTCGCAGATTGAGAAAGAAAAAGGCAAATCATGTCGTATGCAATAATAGCAAAAACCGAGGAAGGAAATAAGAAATGTCAAAATTATTTCAAAATCGCTTGATGGGGAAAAAGACAAGCAGAACTGAAAATTCCGGTTTAAATATAGTAACCAACTGGATAAGCCAATTGGTTGTCGCAGCAAGCGGACTGATTTTACCGCAAGTTTTTATTCGGGCATACGGCTCCGAAGTGAACGGGCTTGTTTCGTCAATAACGCAATTTTTGCTATATATCGCTTTGTTGGAGCTTGGTGTCGGAGGGGTTGTACGGGCATCGTTATATAAACCCCTTGCCACAAACGATATGCAAACAGTATCCGGTATCGTAAAAGCCACCCGAAACTTTTATTGGAAAATCGGAATAATATTTTGCTTCTATATTGTCGGTTTGTGTGTCTGTTTTCCTCTTGCTGTGAAATCGTCACTAGGTACAACCTATGTTGTGTGTTTGATTTTGATTTTGAGCATCGATGTTGTTGCCCGTTACTTTATTTCAGCACCTTACGCGCTGCTTGTTGAAGCGGACCAAATGGGCAGACTAAACAATATTTTAACCTCGGTGCTATTCATAGCCAATATTATTGTTGTTTATGTTTTGATATCTTTTGGATTGGATGCAAGAGTCGTAAAGCTTGTGAGCGCTTTGGTATTTCTTATCAGACCTATTTATTACAGAATATATGTATCTCGGCATTATAAACTGATAAAAGGTGCTCTGCCACATAATGATAAAATCAAGGAAAGATGGAACGGAGCTGTTCATTCTATATCGTATTTCATCCACAATAATACGGATGTTGCCATACTTTCGTTGTTTTCCGGCTTAAAAACAGTTTCCGTTTACGCGGTATACAATGCGGTTGTTGTGGGGCTTACGTCTTCTGTGAGCGCAATTCACAGCGGTGCCGGGGCCAGCTTGGGAAACTTGCTTGTTACCGAAGACAAAAAAACGGTAAATGACAGATTTGATTTGTTGGAATTTGTTGAGAACGCGGCGATGATTGTATTATTTACGACGGCGATTTTTTTGATTCTTCCCTTTGCACTTCTTTACACAAAAGGTGTTGAAGATGTGAACTATTCAGAACCTGTATTCGGAACGATATTACTTATCGGTGGTGGAATTAACTGTATAAAATCGTTATACAGCAATATGTATACGGTCGCCGGAAAATTTAAAGAAACGCAGAAATTGGCTGCTACGGAAGCTATTATCAATTTGCTTGTATCCATCCTTCTTGTGTTTCGTTTCGGGCTTGTCGGAGTAGCAATCGGAACTACCGTTGCAATGGTAGTGCGTTGTGTATGCGATGTCATATTTTTATCAAAAAACATTATTTATCGACCGGTTAAAAAGTTTATTAAGCTTGTTTTGGTTGATGCCGGAATTTCATTGTCTTCGTTACTGCTGCTCAAATTGTTCTATACTTATCCAACGGATAATTGGGGAAAATGGATTATTGCCGGAATTGTGTCTTTTGCAACAGTATTGTGTATTTCCGTTATGTTCTTTTGGGTGTTTTACAGAAAGGAATTGAAACGGATGTGTGAATTGCTTTTGAAAACACTCAGAAAACGAAAAAAACTGGAGGAATAAAATAATGGAACTAAAACAGATAATATCTGCACTATGGAAGAAAAAAATACTGATTGCGATTGTAACGGTGCTTTGTGCCGTGGCAATGGTTATCGGTTCAGCGGTGCTTATAACTCCGACATATCAATCGGATATTCTGATTTATGTCAATAACAATTCCATTTCTCTCGGCGGTACGACCTTGTCGTTTTCATCCGGAGAACTGACTGCGGCAAGACAACTGCTTAATTCCTATGTGGTAGCCCTCAAATCAAGGCAGTGTCTTGATTCCGTAATTAAAAAAGCAGACCTTCCTTATTCAAGAAATCAACTGAAGGGGATGATTTCCGCCGCGTCGGTAAACGATACGGAATGGTTTACCGTGACGGTTACATCTACAATTCCAAGTGAAGCGCAAATCATTGCGAATACAATAGCCGAGGTTTTGCCGGATATCCTGTCAAATACAATTGAGGGCAGTTCTGTCGAGGTTGTGGACCTTGCAGTGATGCCCGAGGGAAAGGTTTCCCCGGGATACACAACCTATGCGGCATACGGACTGATTTTCGGTCTTGTTTTGATTTGTCTCATTGTTATTTTGAAAGAAATGCTTAACGACAAGGTTCAAAACGAAAAAACGCTGACCGAACTATTCGATTCCATTCCGAT
>DCIE01000050.1:3066-3200 GCA_002315765.1 Ruminococcaceae bacterium UBA1734 | reverse complement strand
TCAGGCAAAAAAGGAACTTCGTCCAAGCATAAATCATTTGACGATGCAACAGCTATTTGCGGCGAGCTTGATTTTGCAGCAGCCGAAGCGTATAAGCTTTTGCAAACGAGTGTGCAGTATAGCTTTGAAAGCGA
>DCIE01000050.1:0-2993 GCA_002315765.1 Ruminococcaceae bacterium UBA1734 | reverse complement strand
ACCCTTGCCATCAATCTTGCCTATATGCTTTCCTGCGATAAGAAAAAGGTATTGCTTCTGGAAGGCGATATGCGTCTGCCCAGTATTTCAAAGAACCTCGGATTAGAATCGACACCCGGACTCAGCGATTATCTTACCGGCAAGGCGAAAAACAATGAAGGCATACAGCACAGTGAAAAAGCTCCTTCACTTTCCGTCATTTGTGCAGGTGTCGTCCCTCCGAATCCCTTCGGTCTTCTTGGTTCGGCAAGCATGGAACGGTTGCTTGATGCTTTAAAAGAAGTATACGATTATGTTATTGTGGATTTGCCGCCTGTCAATATTGTGTCCGATCCTTTGGCTATTGCCAAATATCTTGACGGATTTATTGTCGCCGTCAGAAGCGAATATACAACGAAAAAAGGCGTTTCGGATGTTATTCAAAAGCTTCAGATTGTCAACTCCGATATTATCGGTTTTGTAATTAACGGTGACGGTACTGCATCCGAAAAGAAATACGGAAAGTACGGTAAGTACGGATATCAGGATAAGGATTATGAGGATAGCTATGAGCATGCTTCAAAAAAACAGACCATCCGTTCTATTCCACTGAATTCTTATAGTGACGGCACCAAGAAGTCATGATAAGCGGAAAATGGTTTGCGGATATGCATACGCATATTCTTCCCGGAATGGATGACGGAAGTGCATCGGTCGATGAAAGCATTGCGCTTGTTTCGGAGCTTTCCCGACAGGGCATTACAACCGTTGCGGCGACACCGCATTTTTATGCCGACCGGGAAAATCCGAGGCAGTTTCTTGAAAGGCGGCAAAATGCGATTGCTCTTTTGAAAGAATGCACGGACGGCAATGTTACGGTATTACCGGGAGCCGAGGTCTGCTATTATCAGGGAATCAGCCAAACGGAAAAATTGCCCGAATTGACCATCGGCGGCACCAATCTGCTTTTACTGGAAATGCCGTTTGATAATTGGAATCCTTCCGTCATTAACGAAGTATATTCTATTCAAAGGGACAGAAAGCTTAATGTTGTTATAGCACATATTGACAGATATTTGAGTAAAAAGAACATAGACTACATAGAAGATATGTTATGCTTCGGCATTTTGTTTCAGTGTAATGCAAGTGCGTTTCTTGAAAGAAAGCAAAGAAAAGAAGTACTGAATATGCTGAAAAACAGAGAAATTCATTTTATAGCATCCGACTGTCACAATATGACAGTGCGACCGCCGAGACTTTGTGAAGCGTACAAAGTAATCGAAGACAGACTCGGACATGAAGCTATTAAGTGGCTCTGCGAAAATGAAAAAAGTATTTTCGGGAGGTGAGTGCTGATTGAAAAAGCTTTATATCTATTGCGGCGCAATGCTTTTGCTGATAGCGGCTTGCCTTGTATTCCTTGCCGTTCAGCCGAGACTGTTTCCGCTTGAATCGTCACAGTCATCCGATGACGGTTATATTTCCGAAGCAATACCGGATGAACCCACCGATACATTAGCGCCGATAAACGAACCGGAGGAATCGGAAGTTCCATATGACTGTCCGGAAAAGCTGACGGAGGCAAGAAATAATAACGAGGATGTGTATGCGTGGCTCAGTATCCCGGGAACAAACATTGATTATCCGGTTCTGCAAAGCCCCGACAACGATTCCTATTATTTGCGGCGTGATGAAAGCGGGAATTATCTGACAGCCGGTTCTATTATGAGCGAACACACCTATAACGGAACGGATTTTGAAGACCCGGTGACAATTCTGTACGGTCACTGCATGAAATCCGGTGCCATGTTTGGGAAGCTTCAGACATATTATTCTTCCGAAAACGGGCTTGAAACTTATAAAACGATTGAAATATATCTGCCGGATAAAAAGCTCCAATACGAGGTGTTTGCCGCTGTACCGTATGATATGCGTCATATCCTGTATAACTACGATTTTACCAATTCTCGAATTTTCTCATCTTTTTTCAAAAGCATCGTTTCCATTCGGTCATTCGGTTCCAATGTGAATGCGGACGAAAAGCCGAAAAGCGGCGATAAGGTGCTGATTCTTTCCACCTGCCTGAAAGGCGATAGCACCAAGCGTTATCTTGTAATGGCAAAACTAAAGTAAAAATATAAAACAAAATTTTGAGAGGAGTCAATCAAAATGAAAAAAGCATTATCTATTATCTTGGCGGTCGCTATGATAGCGACAATGAGCATCTCTGTTCTGGCGGTAGACTTTGTAGGCAGTATTGAGGCAAAAACAGCACCTGAGGTTGTCAATATCAAAGATGGAGATAAATCTTATAGTGCTATTATTGTGAATAGCCAAACCGGAAAAACCGAAGAAGGTATTACTTTGTATGATAAGAATGCCGGAAACACATTGCTTGAACTGTATGTTGGTTCAGTGGCTGAAAAATCAGGAGCACCCTTAAAAGAAATTGCCGATAATCTGAGTAATGCCCAACGACAAATTAAAAATGCCGGTAATATCGGCAAGCTCAGTGTTGGCCTTGAAGCAAAAATCAATAACAAGATTGCCGAATTCTTCGGGAATTCAAGTGACAAAGCCGATATTTCCAACCTTGTTGTATCCGATTTGTTTGATGTATCAATTATTCGAAATAAGGAAATCTTGGAGCAACTGGGAAATAATCAGAAAATCACTTTTACAATTAAGCCAAATTTTACAAAGAATGACTTTTTCATACTTTTGCATAATACAAGCGGCACAAATTGGGAAGTTGTGAATGATGTTGAATGGACGGAGGACGGAAACTTAAAGGTTTCGGTTGATAGTTTATCCGCCTTTGCTTTAGTCGTTGAAAAGAATGCAGATCTTCCTGTTGACCCGGACGGCCCTACTTCTCCGCAAACAAACAATCAGGATAACTTTAAGTTCTTATATATCGGACTTGCCGTTATTTGCGTCGGCGCCTCTGCATTTTTCATCATCAAAGCCAAAAAGAGCAGAAAAGCACAGTAATTGTTATGGAAAAAAGGAAC
>DCIE01000054.1 GCA_002315765.1 Ruminococcaceae bacterium UBA1734 | reverse complement strand
CCCGTAAATCATTGTAAAATCAAAAGGGACGATGTGGGCATCGTCCCCTACTATCGGTCATTATTTCAGCGCCTTTCTTTATCATAATACAATAATGAAATAAAAAATGCAAGACTAAGTCTTACAAATTCATTTTTAAGTCTTAAGTATTCATTATTCATTTAGAAAATTCTATCACGAGAGAACGAATGAATACTTAAAAATGAATAATGAATAATGCAAAGCAAAAATCCTACCACTTTCGTGATAGGATTTTCGCTTTGGAGCTGCTAACCGGAATTGAACCGGTGACCTCATCCTTACCAAGGATGTGCTCTACCATCTGAGCCATAGCAGCAAAACTGTTATTTTTGACAGCTTGATTATTATAGTATAAAAAACGGTTAATGTCAAGAATTTTTTTATGAAAAAGCAAAAAAACTAATATTTTTTCGCTTTTAATTCTTGATAATATTATTAATATATAGTATAATGATTTTATTCATTAAAAGGAGAAGTATGTTGTCTTACACGAGTATTAATAATAAATATCCGGCTGAGCAGGTTGCTTTTGCCGAAAGAGTTAAAAAGTATAATATTACCGAGCTTGGTAAAACTCCTAAAGCATGTGTTATTACATACGGCTGTCAGCAAAATGTAAGTGATTCACAGCGCCTTAAAGGTATGCTCATATTAATGGGATACGAAATTTGCGAAGAGGAAAACAAGGCAGATTTCATTATTTTTAATACCTGCGCCGTGAGAGGTCATGCCGAGGATAGAGTTTGGGGAAATGTGGGCGCTACCAAGTCGCTTAAAAAAGTAAACCCAAAGCTTATTGTTGCCGTTTGCGGTTGTATGGTGCAACAGCAATCGGTTGCCGACAGATTCAGAGAAAGTTATCCGTATGTTGATATTGTTTTCGGCACACAGGTTTTCCATAGACTTCCCGAATTTATATATAAGCGCATTACCGGCGGAAAAAGAGTTTATGAATTATCCCTTGAAAACAGGGAAATTGTTGAGGATATACCTATCGACCGTGAGAACCGTTTTAAGGGCTATATTCCCATTATGTACGGTTGCGATAATTTTTGTTCCTACTGTATCGTGCCTTATGTCAGAGGCAGAGAACGGTCAAGAGATGCTAATGAGATAGTTTGCGAAGCAAAGAGAATGGTTGACGAGGGTTATAAGGAAATAATGCTTTTAGGTCAAAATGTTAATTCCTATGGAAAAGGCAACGATGACGGCATTAATTTTGCAAAACTTATCCGTATGATTAATGATATTGAGGGTGATTTCAGGATTAGATTTATGACATCTCACCCCAAGGATTTAACCGAAGAACTTATTTTTGCAATTCGTGATTGTCAAAAGGTTGAAAGACATTTGCATTTACCTTTCCAAAGCGGAAATGACAGAGTGCTTAAGGTTATGAATAGGCGTTATTCAAGAGAGAAGTATTTGTCTTTAATAGAACTTGCAAAAAAAGAAATTCCCGATATTTCATTTACAAGTGATATTATTGTGGGATTTCCCGGGGAAACTTATGAGGAATTTAAGGACACATTAAGTCTTGTGGAGAAGGTGGAGTATTCCTCTCTTTTCACCTTTATTTATTCTCCCCGTGAGGGCACCCCTGCCGCCACAATGCCCGACCCTATATCAAGGGCAGAAAAGGGTAAATGGTTTGACGAGTTATTAAGAACACAAGATAAGATTTCAAAAAGGCTTAATAAAGAAGCTGTCGGAAAGACGGTAAGAGTCCTGTTTGAAGAAGAATCTCCCGAAGAAGGATATATTATCGGAAAATCTTCGGGAACATACAATATCTATGTTTCGGCGGACAAGTCCTTGATAGGCTCATTTGCCGAGGTAAAGATTACAGAGTATAAAAATGTGCTTTACGGCACATTGATATAAATATTTAATAAAATTTAGGAGAATTAAAATGGGAATTATCGAAGCTACAAGAAATTTAGGAGAAGAAATTCAAAAGGACGAACGCTTTATTGCCTATGCAAAGGCAAAATTAGGCGTTGATAATAACGAAGAATTACAAAAGAAAATCGGCGATTTTAATATTGCAAGAATGAATCTTGAGCAGGAATCCGAAAAGGAAACCCGTGATGAAGAAAAGATTAAGGAATTAAACGAAAGCTTAAGAACTATTTACGGTGAAGTTATGTCAAGCAAGGCTATGCTTGATTTCAACACCGCAAAGGCTGACCTTGATGCAATGCTTAACGATGTAAACAGCATTATTATGCAGTGTGTTGAAGGTGCTGACCCGAAAACTGTTGAGCCCGAAACACATTCTTGTTCGGGAAGCTGTGAATCCTGCGGCGGTTGCCACTAATTTAAAGAAAGTTTTAATCAGGGGGGATATAAATGGCAGAACTTTCACCTATGATGCGTCAGTATTTAGATATAAAATCTCAAAATGAGGACAGTATATTATTTTTCCGTTTGGGAGATTTTTATGAGATGTTTTTTGACGATGCAAAAAAGGTTTCCGAAGAACTTGATTTGGTTTTAACCGGAAAAGATTGCGGACTTGAAGAACGGGCACCAATGTGCGGAATACCCTACCATAGCTGTGAAGCATATATCTCCCGTCTTGTATCAAAGGGATACAAAATTGTCATTTGTGAGCAGGTTGAGGACCCGGCAAAAGCCAAGGGGCTCGTTAAGCGAGATGTTATCAGAGTAATAACACCCGGAACGGTTATTGAGGACCAAATGCTTGACGAATCAAAAAATAATTATTTGGCTTGTGTAACATTTAAAAATAATTCGTGCGGAGTTTGCTTTGCCGATGCTTCAACCGGCGAAGCGCATATTACCGAGATTTCCGAGGACGAGAGAGAAAAGAAAATTATTGATGAGTTATTAAGATTTTCTCCAAGTGAACTCTTAATCGGTGATACAGCGTCTTTTCCTAACCTAAACGAATTTTTAACAACATCATTTTCCGGAACAATAACCCAAAAAGAATCGGTTGATTTTGAAAAAGCTGCAAATAATATATGCAAGGCATTTTCGGTGGTAAGTCCCGAAAATTTAGGTATTGATAAGGAAAGTGTTACGGTATCTGCTCTCGGAACGGTTATTGAATATCTTTTTGAAAACGGAAAAAGCGAAAAAACCGCTTTGAAGAGTGTGGAGTCATATACAGGTTCTATGTATATGAGGCTTGATATGTCGGCAATAAGGAATTTGGAACTTTGTGAAACTATGCGTTCAAAGTCAAAAAAAGGCTCATTATTATGGGTTCTTGACAAGACGAAAACCGCTATGGGTAAGCGTCTTATAAGGTCGTGGCTTATTAAACCTCTTTTATCCATACCGGAGATTTCACTAAGGCAAAATGCCGTTGAAGAACTTTGTTCGGATACAAGACTCAGATTAGAACTTACAGAGTATATGAACGGCATAAGAGATGTTGAACGAATTATCACCAAGGCTTTATACGGTACTGCATCTCCCAAGGATTTGTTAAGTCTTTCCTTTACTGCCGGAAGATTTCCCTATATCAAGGAACTTTTATCCGGAACAAACAGCCGTATGCTTAACTGTATTTATAATGATATAGATATTTGTGATGACATTTCATCTCTTATTGATTCGGCGATTAAAACCGATGCACCTTTCCTCGTTAAAGAGGGCGGAATAATCAATGACGGTTACAGCAGTGAGGTTGATACCTTAAGAAGGGATATGAACGGCTCAAGCAGTCTTCTTACCGAGATTGAAACAAGGGAAAGAGAACGCACAGGTATAAAAACTCTCCGTGTCAGATATAACAAGGTTTTCGGATATTATATCGAAGTTACAAACTCCTTTACCGATAAGGTGCCTGAGGATTATATAAGAAAACAAACATTGACCAATGCCGAAAGATATATTACCGAAGAATTAAAACAACTTGAAACCAGAGTTTTATCCGCAAAAGACAAGGTTGTTTCTCTTGAGTATGAAATATTTGACGGAATACGCAAAAAGGTTGCCGAGGCAGCAACACGATTTCAAGCCACAGCCGGTGCAATTGCAAAATTAGATGTGTTGGCTTCCTTTGCCGATGTTGCGGTAAATAATAACTATACAAGACCTCTTGTTGACAATTCGGGTGTTGTTAATATCAAAGCCGGTAGGCACCCTGTTGTGGAACAAATAATAAAAACACCTTTTGTTTCAAACGATACTTTTTTGGATACGGGTAACGACCGTTGCGCTATAATTACCGGTCCTAATATGGCGGGTAAATCCACCTATATGCGTCAGGTTGCATTAATAACCCTTATGGCACAAATCGGCTCTTTTGTACCTGCTACAAGTGCTCAAATCGGAATAGTTGATGCCATATTTACAAGGGTTGGCGCTTCGGATGATTTAGCCTCGGGACAGTCTACATTTATGGTAGAAATGAGTGAGGTTGCGGATATTCTTAAACACGCAACTAAAAACAGTCTTTTAATACTTGACGAAATAGGCCGAGGTACTTCCACATTTGACGGTATGTCTATTGCAAAGGCTGTTCTTGAGTATGTTGCCGACAAAAGGAAAATCGGCGCCAAATCGCTTTTTGCTACCCATTATCACGAACTTACCAATATGGAAGAAGAATTACCCGGTATTAAGAATTATAATATTGCCGTTAAAAAGCGGGGAGATGAAATAATCTTCCTCAGAAGAATTGTGAGTGGCGGTGCCGACGACAGTTACGGTATTGAGGTAGCCATTTTGGGCGGTGTACCAAAGGCAGTAACCGATAGGGCAAAGGCAATTTTAAAGGAAATAGAATCAAAGGGAATTGTTACATATAAAACCGCACCGGTAGCATCTTCTCAAATACCCCTTGAAATGCAGGGTGCTACGGATATTTTAAATGAACTTAAAGCCCTTGATGTTAATACACTTACACCTATTGAATCAATGGGAATACTTTTCGATATAGCCAATAAAGCAAAATCAATATAATAAATCAAATAAAAAGGATGTGATAAAATGCCGAAAATTAATCTTATGCCAAAGGAAATGGCTGAGCTTATCGCTGCCGGTGAAGTAGTGGAAAGACCTGCTTCGGTGGTAAAGGAATTACTTGAAAACTCGGTTGATGCCGGAGCAAAGCATATTACTCTTGAAATCAATCGCGGAGGCATTTTATACATTCGTGTAACCGATGACGGTTGCGGTATAGCAAGTGAGGATGTTCGTCTTGCTTTTCTTCGGCATGCTACAAGTAAAATAAAAACCGTGGCGGATTTAGATGGTATTTCTTCACTTGGATTTAGAGGAGAGGCTTTGGCAGCCACTTCCATTGTATCAAGGATAGAATTATTTACAAAACAAATAGATGATGTTTTCGGAACCCATTATATAATTGAAGGCGGAGAAGAAAAACTCTTTGAAGAAAACGGATGTCCTGACGGTACTACCGTAATTGTAAGGGATATTTTTTATAATACTCCTGCAAGAATGAAGTTCTTGAAAAAGGATGTTACCGAGGGCAACAGCATAGCGGCAGTTTTTGAAAGACTTGCTCTTTCCCATCCTGAAATAGCATTTAGATTAATAAGAGACGGGAAAACCGCTATGTCAACCTCCGGAGACGGAAAACTGTCTTCGGCGGCTTACAGTATTCTCGGCAGAGAAATCTCATCAACATTAATTCCCATAGAGTATAACTGTGATATTATTGTTTCCGGTCTTGTTTGTAAACCGGCATATTGCAGGAAATCAAGGTCGGCACAATACACATTTTTAAACGGTAGATATGTGCAGTCCAATACAGTTATGGCGGCTTGTGAACAGGCGTTTAAAAACAGTGCAATGGTGGGAAAATATCCTGCCTTCGTGATTTGTTTAAATGTACCTGTGCAAACAGTGGATGTAAATGTTCACCCGGCGAAAATTCAGGTTAGGTTTTCCGATGAAAAAAAGATATTTGACTCGGTTTATATTGCCGTTAAAAATGCGATTTTAAAGGGAGATACACGGCCGGAAATTAAATTGCCCTTCCAAAGAGAACAAAAGGTTACCCGAATGACCGCCGAGGAATATAGAAGTAAAACCGAAAGTTTACCTATAACCCCCATAGAAAATGCCTATTTTGTTAAGCAAAATACTCTTGTTAAACCCACCGAAACAAAGAAAGATACTGTTGTAACAGCAAATGAAAAATTAGTATTTAACAGTGATGATACTCCTTTTTTTGAAAGGGATGATGTCAGGTCTTTTATTGCTAAAAATAATATTGATATTTCTATCAATGAAACTGAGATTTGCGAGAAAGAAAATACAGTAACAGAAAAAGAGGCTTTGCCGAAACCAAAGAAAGAATGTCCCGAAGAAACCCTTAAGGAAATAAAGTATATAGGGGAAGTATTCAGTACATATATAATTGCACAAATGGATGATGCTGCATATTTTATTGATAAACATGCGGCACATGAGAGAATAAATTTTAATAGGCTTAAGAAAAACGCTAAGGCGGAGAGCCAACAATTGCTTTTGCCGGTTACGGTTCATCTCGGAAGAGAGGAGCTAAGTGCCGTTACGGATAATTTAGATGTTTTAACCGAAGCCGGTTTTGAAATTGAGGATTTCGGCAATTCAAATGTTCTTGTCCGTGCCGTTCCGGCTATGTTAAAGAACCAAGATGTAAACGATATGGTTGTTGAGTCGGCAAAAAATCTTGTGATAAAGGGTATTCCCGAAAGTGAAAAACTTGATAGGATATACCACACGATTGCTTGTAAAGCGGCTATTAAGGGCGGAAATGTTACCACCGATACAGAGCTTGAGGCTTTGGCAAAAGAGGTATTGTCGAATAATGATATTATGTATTGTCCCCACGGAAGACCTGTTGCATTTAAACTTTCAAGAAAAGAACTTGAGAAACAGTTTGGTAGAATACAATGAGTGAACGGCAAAAGATAATTTGTATTGTGGGACCCACCGCTTCGGGAAAGACCGACCTTGGTGTTTCTCTTGCAAAAGAACTTGATGGTGAGATTATTTCGGCAGATTCAATGCAGGTATATAAAAATATGCCCATAGCATCAGCCGTTCCTTCAAATGAGGAAAAGCATGGTATTAATCACCGATTGATGGAGTTTTTAGAACCGACACATCAGTTGACGGTAGCCGAGTATGTGGACCTTGCAAAAAAAGAAATCCAAGATGTAATATCTTTAGGTAAACAGCCTATTATTGTAGGCGGTACAGGGCTTTATATAGATTCTCTTATTAATAATATCGTTTTTTTAGAAGAGGACGATAATAAGACGGTAAGAGAGAAATACGAGAAAATGTATGATTTGTTAGGCGGAACGGAAATGTTAAACAGATTGTCTTTGTTTGACAGTATTTCCGCAAATCGTATTAAACCAAATGATAAAAAACGCCTTGTCAGGGCATTTGAAATATACGAAAACACCGGAGTTTCAATGTCAAAGCAATATGAGATTTCAAGACAGGAGCCTTCCCAATACGATTATATCATTATAGGCATTGGTTTTAATGACCGCCAAAAGCTTTATGACAGAATTAATCTCAGGGTTGATATAATGATTAAAAACGGTCTAATAGATGAAGCAAAAATGTCTTATGAAAATTATAAGGAATTAAAAGGCGGATATCAGGCAATCGGACATAAAGAGCTTTTTCCCTATTTTGAGGGTGAAATCACCCTGGAGGAAGCGGTTGAGTCCCTAAAACAGCAAACAAGAAGATACGCCAAAAGACAACTTACCTGGTTTAGAAAAAATCAAAATATTAATTGGATATATAAAGATAAAACAGACGATGTTTCGGATAATGCTTTAAAAATACTGGAAAGGCAGGGAATAGTATGCGAGAAAATAAAACACTGAAGATTATTATACTACTCGTATTGGCAGTGTTTGTAATTCATCAGGCATACTCCTCACTTTATAATCCCATCACAACCCAAAATGCCGAGTTTTTTACCACAACCGACGGCGTTAAAACCTCCGCAATGGTAATAAGGCAGGAAGAAATAATAAGCAATTCTTCCTCAGGCGCTATGCATTTTATTATTCCCAACGGAAGCCGTGTTTCAAAGGGCGGAAAGGTTGCGGATATTTACAGCGATGCTTCGGCATCTATTACCGTAAGTAAAATTGATGCTATCAGTGAGAAAATAAAAGACTTGGAAGAGATAAGCGGATATAACGATGTGGCTGCAACAGACCTTGAGTTGATAAACAGTAAAATCGTTTCGGCTTTTAACGATTTTGTGTATAGTTGCTCAGGCGATAATTATTTTGAAACCGAAGAAAAAGCCTCACAACTACTTACCGAAGAAACAAAAAAGCAGTTTATTACAGGTGAAACCGCCGATTTCTCAGCGCAGATTGACTCGTTAAAAAGCCAACTTAACAGCCTAAAGTCAAAACTTCCGGTTGCTAAAGGCTCTATTGTTGCCAAAAAAGCCGGTTACTTTGTTTCATCGGTTGACGGTTATGAATCGGTCTTGTCTTGTGATGATACAAAAAAGATTACCCCCGAATTCTTGTCAGCCGTAAGACCTAAAGAGGTATCCGACGATGCTATCGGAAAGATTGTTTCGGATTACGATTGGTACTTGGCGGCAACAGTTTCCCTTAACGACTCTCTTAAATATAAGGAAGGGGACAAGCTTGATATTAAAACATCCATTAGAAATAATCCCGTCTTAACCGTTACGGTGGACAGGATAAATGTTTCTAAGGATTCGGACAGCGCAACGGTTGTATTTGCCTGTCAGGAGATGAACAGCGACCTTGCTATAATGCGTTCGGGAAATATCACTATTGTAAATAAGGAGTATAAAGGTCTTAAACTATCTAAAAGAGCATTAAGAGTTGTTGACGGACAAACCGGAGTATATGTTATTTCGGGATTATCCATTAAATTTGTTAAGGTGAATGTAATTTACAGCACTGACGATTATATTATTTGCGAACAAACTGCCACTAATGATTCGGATGTTTTAAGACTTTACGATGAAGTGGTTGTGAAAGGAAAAAACCTATATGACGGAAAAATTATTAACTGATGTGTTTGATGAGAATTATGCCGAGATAAAGAAGAATATTGAAAAAGCGGCTTTGGATTCGGGGAAAAATCCAAATGATATAATACTTTTAGCGGCTACTAAAACTGTTGATGTTGATAGAATTAACTATGCAATAGGTAAAGGAATAGACTACATCGGTGAGAATAAAGTGCAGGAATTTCTTTCAAAAAGACAGGATTATTCGCCCTGTCATAAGCATTTTATAGGACATCTGCAGACTAATAAGGTGAAAGATATAGTTCCCTTTGTCGAACTTATCCATTCGGTTGATTCTTATCATCTTGCAAAAGAGATTTCAAAGGAATCAAAAAAGCTTTCGAAGGTTACGGATATTCTATTGGAGGTTAATATCGGCGAGGAAGAGAGTAAGTCGGGATTTAAAAAGGACGAACTGCTTGATAATCTTATGGAAATTTCAAAACTTGAGGGAGTTTTTGTTAAAGGTTTAATGGCAATACCGCCTATGTGCCACCAAAAAGACGGAAATATAAAATATTTTAAAGAAATGTACAAACTGTTTATTGACATACGGGGCAAAAATATAGATAATAGTGGTATGGAGATTTTGTCTATGGGTATGTCTGATGATTATGAGGCGGCTATCCGTGAGGGTGCAACTATGGTTAGAATAGGCACTGCACTTTTCGGCAAAAGAAATTACAATAAAGATTAAGGAAAACGGTGAAAATTATGGGACTTTGGGATAGTATAAAGAATATAATGACAATTCCTGATGAAGATGATTATGAGGATGAAATAGATTTAGCTGAGGAATCCCCTAAAAAAGAGGAGCCTTCTCAAAGAAGGGATACTACACCTCGACTTGTAAAATCTAAATCAAACGCAACACAATCGGTAAGTTCGGCTATGCAGGTTGTTCTTGTAAAGCCCGAAAGATTTGATGATGTAAGGGCTATTGCCGACCATCTTAACGAGGGAAAGACCGTTGTGTTGAACCTTGAGGTTGCAAATCGTGATGAATCAAGGAGAATAGTTGACTTTTTAAGCGGTGTTGCCTATGCAAATCACGGCAATATGAGAAAGGTTGCCGCCAATACATTTATTATTGCGGCAAACAATGTTGATGTTATGGGCGAACTTATGCTTGACGAGTTTGAAGAGGGAAAACTTTATTTCTAATGGAAGAAAAGGTTTTATTGCCCAGGTTTGAAGATGCGTTAGAAAATTGCTTTCGCAAGGATATACCGATATTTTTAGGTTTTTTATCCGAGGGAGAAACAGCAAGGGCGATTGAGTTTTTCGGTAAAACAAAAAGCAATATTTCTTTTTACGGTGGATTTGAAGGGGCGCTTAGGAGATACCTTTGCGTATGTCCTGATTGGTGCGAAAATGTTAAATTCCCCATTTCTGCGGTTACTTTCAGTTATAGGAAACAAGATAAACTGTCTCATAGGGATTTTTTAGGTTCTATTATGGCTCTTGGAATTACCCGGGAAAAGGTCGGAGATATTTTAATCCAAGACGGTAGGGCGGTAGTTTTTCTTTGCGAGGATATTGCCGAATTTGTAAAGAATGAAATTGTTAAAGTCGGCAGAGTAGGTGTTTCGGCATCCTTCGGTTATGAAGAGCCGTTGCCCGAGTTAGGTAAAAAGGTTGAATTAAGCACAACGATTTCTTCAAATAGACTTGACTGTGTCATTTCGGCGATATGTGATAAATCCAGGAACAAAGCACAGGAAATAATTGAAAATTCTTATGTGTCGGTCAACTCGTTTTTGATTGAAAAACCTACAAAATGTATTTTTGACGGCGATGTTATTTCGGTTAGAAAAACAGGTAGATTTAATATAGTCTCCATAACCGATATTTCAAAAAAGGGTAGAATTATATTAAAATATGAAAAGTTTGTATAGGGAGGAAATACTATGTTAACTTCAAAAGATATCAGGGATGTTACCTTTTCAAATGCTATGGGTGGCTACAAAAAGGATGAGGTGGATATTCTTCTTGACAAGATTGAGGTAGATTACGAAAAATACGAAAAAATCGTATCTGCTCAAGAGGCAAAGATTGCCGAGTTGGAGGAACAAATTGAGAGCCTTAAAAATGCTCAAAACAGCATACAAAATGTTTTGTTAAGCGCACAAAAACTTGCCGACCAAATTGTTGAGGACGCCAAAGCAAAGAGTCAGCAAATTGTAAATGATGCACAGCAAAATATTACGGTTATGACCGAAAAGAGTCGTAAAATTGCCGAAGAATTTGATTCCCGTGCAAGTGAAAAGAAGGATAAACTTGAAACAGAACTTTCGGGTATTATTAAGAATGCCGAGAATAAAAAAATGCTTATTGAGGCTGCCACGGAGGAAAGTGTTAAGAAACAGCAGGATGTTTTCAACGCTATTAAGCTTGAAATTTCCGCCTTTAAAAACGATATAATGAAACGGTATAAGGACCATTTAGAAAGAATATCGGCTTTGCCTGACTGTGTTGATATTGACCCGAAGAGTGCGGCAAAAATTATCGGTGAAAATATTGATGATTTCAGTGCCGAGGATATTAACAATGACATTGAACAAGATGACAACGATAGCAATGTTATTAATTCTTCCTATGAGGCAGAGGAAAACACAATTGATGAAGATAAAGAAGATATAGACTTTTCTTCAACCCTTACCCCAATCGAAAAGGAACCTGAAAACGAAGAATAATTTAGGAGCAACTTAATGATTTCGTATATTTTGGCTGTAATAACGGGACTTGCGGTAATAGGCGTTGACCAATATACTAAATACATTGTAAAAAGTACTATGGTGCTGGGAAGTTCGGATGATTTCATCAAAGGAATTATTGACCTTACTTACATTGAAAACACCGGTAGTGCTTGGGGAATGTTAAGCGGTTACACTTGGCTTTTGCTTTCCATAACTTTTGTGGTTATGTTGGTGCTTGTTGCTTTGTTGCTTAAATTCGGCGGAAAGAATAAATTGATGTTTTGGTCGGTTATTCTTGTAATGTCCGGCGGTCTCGGCAATATGTATGATAGAATTTTCAGAAACGGAAAGGTTATAGACTTTTTCCATTTTGAGTTTATACCTGATTTTCCGGTATTTAATGTGGCTGACTGTGCAATTGTAGTGGGTGCCGGAATGTTAGTTTTGTATTTTATTCTTGATATGATAAAAGAAAACAGAGCCAATAAAGCTGCCGCAAAAAGGAAAAACGATGCAAACAGTTGAATTAATATTTGAAGGTGCCGAAGGCAACCGACTTGATTCCTTCCTTGCGGAGAATACCGAATATTCTCGTTCAAGAATCGTTAAACTTGCCGAGGACGGTATGATAAGGGTAAACGGCAAGATTTCCGATAAAAAAACAAAACTGAAAAACAACGATAAGATAATATTAAATATACCTGAATTAGAGGAATATACTGCCAAACCGCAGGATATCCCTCTTGATATTATATATGAAGATAACGATGTGCTTGTGGTAAATAAGCCCAAGGGAATGGTTGTCCATCCTGCGGCGGGTAATTATGAAGATACCCTTGTTAATGCGGTTATGTTTCATTGCGGTGATTCTCTTTCGGGAATAAACGGAGTAATGCGTCCGGGCATTGTACATAGGATAGACAAAAACACAAGCGGACTGTTAATGATTGCAAAAAATGACCAAGCACATATTTCTTTAGCCGAACAGATAAAAGACCATAGCTTTGAAAGGGAATATGAAGCTGTTGTTTATGGAAATATCAAGGAGGATTCAGGTACAATAAATGCTCCAATCGGTCGGCATCCTGTCAAAAGAAAGCAAATGGCTGTTACAGATAAAAACAGCAGAGAAGCGGTAACCCATTTTACGGTTTTGGAGCGTTTCGGAGATTTTACTTATGTAAGACTCCGCCTTGAAACAGGAAGAACACATCAAATCAGGGTTCATATGGCTTTTATCGGACATCCTATTGCCGGTGATGATGTTTACGGACCTAATAAGGTCATTAAGTCTTTAAACGGACAGTGCCTTCACGCCAAAAAGTTGGGATTTGTTCATCCAAAGGGTAAGTATTTGGAGTTTGAAAGCGAGTTGCCGGATTATTTCAGTAAATTTTTAGACAATCTTAGGTGTAAAAACAATGAAAATATTTGATGGCTGTCTTTTAGCCTGTGATGTAGACGGAACACTCCTTTACAATGGAGTTATTCCGCAAAAAAATTTAGATAGTATAAAATTTTTTGTCGAAAACGGAGGAAGGTTTTGCTTAGCAACCGGAAGAAGTGTGGGAGCATTAACGACCGTAATCGAGAAAATTCCGGAAATTTCAGTATCGGTACTGTCAAACGGTTGTATGATATACGATTATAAGGAACAAAAGGTTTTATATGAAAAGTGCCTTGATAAAGGAGATTATAATTCCATTTTGGCAGTAAAAGAAAAAAATCCCGAAATCGGCATTGAACTTCATTCGGGACTTGAAGTTTTGGTTTTGACAAGAACAAAAGAAACCGATGAACACGAGTTTTACGAAGATTTAAGAACTGAGTTTATTACCAAAGAAGATATTTATGACTTTGATTACAACAAGGCTCTATATGCTTCAAATGTTGAAGGTGATATACCGAAAATAAGAAAGACTTTAGAGTCGGTTGATAGCCATAGCTTGTTTGTCAATACCTCGGTTAATATCGGCGGAAGAACACGGTATTATGTTGAACAAATCCCGAAGGGTGTTACAAAAGCAACGGGAGTTAAACGATTGGCTGAAATGCTTAAAATTAAAGACGGTAATTTGTTTGCGGTGGGAGATTATTATAACGACATTGAAATGCTTAAAATTGCCGATGTTTCAGCCGCACCGGTTAATTCGCCGGATGATGTAAAAAAATATGCAGACTGCATAACCAAAGAAGTAGAAAACGGCATTGTTGCCGATTTCATAGATTATTTAGCAAAATTAAGGAGAAAATAATGGACAAGGTAACAAAGCTTGAACTTGAGAAAATTGCCTGTAAAGTCAGAATGGGCATTATTGATGGTGTACATGCCGCAAAAGCAGGACATCCGGGAGGCTCACTTTCCTGTACGGAAATATTAACATACCTTTATTTTAAGAAGATGAATGTTAATCCCGAAAATCCTAAATGGGAGGATAGAGACAGATTTGTTTTATCAAAGGGACATTCTGCTCCGGCACTTTATGCTGTTTTGGCACAAAGAGGATTTTTTGATGAGGACGAGTTGTTAGGTCTTCGCCAAATCGGCAGAATTTTGCAGGGCCATCCCGATTTAAAGAAAATTCCCGGTGTTGATATGTCAACCGGTTCTTTAGGTCAGGGAATTTCGGCTGCCGTAGGAATGGCACTTTCAGCCAAGCATTTCGGTAACAATTTTAAAGTTTATACCGTTTTGGGAGACGGCGAATTGGAAGAAGGTCAGGTTTGGGAAGCAGCAATGTTTGCCGGAAACCACAAGCTTGACAATCTTGTTGTTTTTGTGGATAATAACAACTTGCAAATAGACGGAACTATTGAAGAAGTAAATTCCGCTAATCCGATTGATAAGAAGTTCGAGGCATTCGGATTTGAAACAATGATAATTGACGGCAATGATTTTGACCAAATAGAAAACGCCCTTAATACTTGCGGTAAGGCAGGTAAGCCGGTTGTTATTGTGGCAAAAACCGTTAAAGGTAAAGGTGTTTCATATATGGAAAATGCTGTGGGTTGGCACGGCACTGCACCTAATGACGAGCAGTACGAACAGGCAATGGACGAGCTTCGTTTAGCTTATGACAAACTTACAAAGGGAGGAAATGAATAATGCCGGAAATTAAGAATGTTGCAACAAGAGTAGGATATGGTAACGCACTTGTTGAACTCGGAAAAATAAGAGATGATTTTATTGTAATGGATGCAGACCTTGCAGCCGCAACACAAACCGGTATGTTCAAAAAAGCATTTCCCGATAGATTTTATGATTGCGGAATAGCAGAGCAAAATATGATGGGTATTGCCGCAGGTATTGCTACAACAGGCAAAAAAGTCATTGTCAGCTCTTTTGCAATGTTTGCCGCAGGTAGAGCTTTTGAACAAATCAGAAACTCAATCGGTTATCCTCACCTTAATGTAATTATCGGTGCGACTCATGCAGGTATCTCGGTTGGCGAAGACGGTGCTACACATCAATGTTGTGAAGATATTGCACTTATGCGTACAATCCCCGGTATGACAATCATTAACCCGGCTGATGAAACCGAGGCAAAAAAAGCAGTTTTTGCGGCTTTGGAACTTGACGGTCCGGTTTATATGAGATTTGGAAGACTTGCAGTGCCGGTTGTCTTTGATGATGACTATAAATTTGAAGTTGGCAAGGGTGTGGAACTAAGAGAAGGTAACGATGTAACTGTTATCGCCACCGGTCTTATGGTAAAAGAAGCCCTTGAAGCTTATGACCTGTTAAAAGAAGAGGGAATAAATGCAAGGATAATCAATATGGCAACTATTAAGCCGATTGACCGTGAAATAATTATTAAGGCTGCAAAAGAGACGGGTGCTATTGTTACTGCCGAAGAACATTCGGTTATCGGAGGACTTGGCGGCGCAGTAAGTGAAGTTGTTTGCGAGGAATGTCCCGTACCGGTTATTAAACTCGGTGTTTACGATACATTCGGTCATTCAGGTCCTGCACCTAAGCTTCTTGACGAATTCGGTCTCAGAGCCGTAAATATTGTGGAAAAGGCTAAACAGGCAATTTCTCTTAAAAAATAAAATAAAACAAAAATTAAGCTCCAAAGTCGGCGTTTTGCTGATTTTGGAGCTTTTTTGCGTCTTACGGCAAGATGAATTTCCTAAACTAATTATTTTGTAAAGTTTAGTTTTTTTGCCCCTTTCGAGATAAACGAAAAAATATGTCATATTATGGAAAATGCACAACGGATTATACTTGCTTTTGGCAATCTTTAATATTGTTTATTTAATTTATTAATTTTGGGGATTTTTTTCTAAAAAACACTTGATTTTTATAAAAATGTGCATTATAATATGCTTGATGTGTGGAAAAGTGCACGATTTTCCCTAAAAGTGGATAAGTGTGTGGAAAAAGTGGAAAACTCAAAGAAAGGTGGTGGCAAGTGTGCTTTACGGTGGATATCAACATAATATTGACAAAAAGGGTAGACTTGCTATACCTTCAAAGCTTCGTGAACAATTTGGTGAATCATTTATGATTTGTCGCGGTATTTACGGAAAGCGTTGTCTTTGTGTTTATTCTACCGAAAATTGGGAGAAACTTGTTGAGAAAATCGGAAATCTTCCAAATGCAAAAGCCAGTGTGGTAAAAAGATTTTTATATGACGGGGCTTTTAATGTGGAATTTGATACCCAAGGAAGAATACTTATTCCTGCAAGTCTTAGGGAATATGCAAACCTTTGTGAAGATGCTCACATTATCGGTATGGATACTAATTTGGAAATATGGAATACAAAGCTTTGGGAAGAAGAGAATGCTTTGTGCTCTCCCGAATCTATTGCCGAAATTGTTGAGACTTTGGATTTTTAATTATGGAATTTAAACATAAATCGGTTTTATTATTTGAAACAGTTGACTCGCTTAATATCAAGCCTGACGGAATATATGTTGACGGAACCATCGGCGGCGCAGGACATTCTTCGGAGATTGCCAAAAGATTAAAGGGCGGAAGACTTATCGGGTTTGACAGAGACCCTGATGCGGTACAAATTGCAAGTGAAAGACTAAAGGATTATAACGCAACGGTAATACATAGTAATTTTGATGAAATGGACTCTAAACTCAAGGAGTTGGGGATTACCGGTGTTGACGGAATATTGCTTGATTTAGGGGTTTCTTCCCATCAGCTTGATACCGCAAGTCGAGGATTTTCGTTTCATAAGGATGCCCCTCTTGATATGAGAATGAGCCAAGAAGGAATATCAGCATCTGATGTGGTAAACGGTTATTCAAGAGAAGAGTTAGTAAGGATATTCAGAGATTACGGCGAAGAAAAGTTTGCCTTTAAGATTGCCGTAAGCATAGAAAATCAAAGGAAAATTAAGCCAATAGAAACAACATTGGAACTCGCCGAAATTATTGCAAACAGTGTACCGGCGGCTTATAGAAGAGCAGGGCACCCGGCAAGAAAATGTTTTCAAGCCATAAGAATAGAGGTAAACGGCGAACTTGACAGTCTCTTTTCGACTCTTGATAAAGCATTTAATTTGCTGAATAAAGACGGAGTTTTATCAATAATCACATTCCATTCTTTAGAGGATAGAATGGTTAAAATGAAATTTAAAGAATATTGCACGGGTTGTACCTGTCCCCCTGATATTCCCATTTGCGTATGCGGAAAAAAGCCTCGTGGAGTTTTAGGACAGCGAAAACCCATAGTTGCAAGTGAAGAAGAACTAAAAGAAAATCAGAGAAGCCGAAGTGCAAAACTGAGGACTATAATAAAATTGTAAAGGAAGTAAACGGGCATGGATAATTTAAAATACTATAATGACAGTCTTGCTTATGATTTTAATATGTTTGCCCCTCGCACCGAAAAAGAAGATTACAGCAATATTGTAAGATTACCGAAAAACAATTCGAGAAAGAAAGCGGCTACAAGAAGTCTTGCTCCGTCAGTTTCGGTTATTTTGGTTGCATTTTTTATTTTGGCTGCACTTTGCGGAAATATATTTTTAAGGCTTCAAATAAATGAGGTTAATTCAAAAATTAATTCGGCAAAATCCCAAATTGATGAACTGAAAAGCGAAAAAATCAGTTTGGATATGGAGTTTGAAAGACGAATTTCATATGCTAATATTGAGCTTGAAGCTACCGAAATGGGTATGCAAAGGAAAGACAAAACTCAGGTGAAATATATTAGAATAAATGACAAAAATACTGTTACCACCAAAAACGGCGAATCGGCAGTATCAAAAGATTAATTTACTAACATAGATTTTAATCAACAATAATATATTGTATTGTTGAATTAAATAAAGCTAAATCCTATGGCGAACCCGCCGACTGTTACGAGAGTTGAGTTTCCTTGACTCTCGTTTCAGCCTATTTTCGGTATAATAATTTATGTAAAGAAGGGAAATTTTTGTATGACAATTAAACCTACAAAACAAATGAAAATCCGCACAAAAATTATCTCCTTTATATTAATTTTTACAATGATAGCGGTTTCTATAGGTCGGCTTTCTTATATTATGGTTGTAAACGGCGAAAAGTATCAGGGAATGGCGTCGGAACAACAACTTTATGATACGGCAATCACAGCACCCAGAGGGGACATTTATGACCGTAATATGAAGACTCTTGCCACATCATCTCCTGCTTGGACGGTTTATATTACTCCCAACAGCTTTAAAAATCTTAAAGATGATGAGGTTAAGAAAGTAAAGGAAAAAATAGCCGATGGCTTATCTGAAATTCTTGATATTGAGAGGGAAGAAATTCTTGAAAAAGCCGAGAAAAAATCATACTATGTTATCGTAAAAAAGAAAATCGAAAAATCCACCGCCGATGAAATACGAAAGTTTATTTCCGATAATTCGGATTTAAAGCTGTCAAATTATATCGGTCTTGACTCAACAACTAAAAGATATTATCCCAATGATTCATTGGCATCTACGGTTTTGGGATTTGTGGGGGATGATGAACAGGGACTTGCGGGACTTGAAAGCTATTATGACAACGAACTCACCGGCATAGCAGGTAGAGTTGTTGCGGCAAAAAATGCAAAAGGAACCGATATGCCTTTTACATATCAGATGATGGAGGAAGCCCAAAAGGGGAATTCCCTTGTTACAAGCATTGATTCTTATATTCAATATACCTGTGAAAAATACTTGGACGATGCTGTTGCCGAAGAACAGGTTGCCGAACGCGGTGCCGCAGTTGTTATGAATGTTAACACAGGTGAAATTTACGGTATGGCTGTAAGCGGAGACTTTAATCCGAACGAGCCGTTTAAGCTTTCAAAAGAAGACCAGTCAATAGTAGATGCGCAGACTACCGATGAGAAAAAAGCGGAAAAAAAGAATGAACTTTTAAATAGACAATGGAGAAATAAGGCGGTATCGGATACATACGAGCCGGGCTCCGTTTTTAAAATCTTTACCGCATCTACAGCTTTAGAAGAAGGGCTTGTTACTGCAAATTCTTCCTTTAATTGTAATTACACATATATGGTTGCAGGAAATACATATCACTGCCATAAGACTTCCGGACACGGAATTCAAAATATGGCAATGGCAATGTCAAATTCCTGCAACCCGGCATTTATTCAAATAGGTCAGCTTATAGGCAATAAAATATTTACAAAATACTTTAAAGCATTCGGATTGACCGCAAAAATCGGAATTGATTTACCCGGAGAAGCATTACCGAATTATCACGATTTAGATAGTATGGGACCTACCGAACTTGCATCTTCTTCCTTTGGTCAGACCTTTAACATTACACCCCTTCATATGATTTCCATTGCGGCTGCTGCCGTAAACGGAGGATACCTTGTTCAACCACATATAGTATCAAAAATCGTAGATTCGGACGGAAAAACCGTAAAAACTATGTCTTCATCATATAAGAGGCAGGTTATATCCTCGAAAACTTCAAATACACTTAGAACTTTTTTGGAATATGTAATACAAAACGGTGCAAAAAACGGTATTGTTTCGGGTTATAGAGTCGGCGGAAAGACCGGTACTTCACAAAAAATATCCAAAATTCTTTCCACAGGCGAAAAAGCACTTTACATAGGCTCCTATGTCGGTATTGCCCCAATAAACGACCCGGATATTGCAGTATTTGTAATGCTCGACGAACCTATGTCGGGAAGATATTACGGCGGAGCAATTTCAGCGCCTGTGGGTGCTAAGATTATGAAAGATGTTTTACCCTATTTAGGACACGAGCCACAATATTCGGCTGAAGAATTAAAGAAACTGTCGGTTACCGTTCCCGACCTTACAGGTTACGATGTTGCCGCTGCAAGAGATAAAATGACAAGTGTTAAATTGACATATAAAATTGTCGGTGATGGAGGAAAGATTAAGAAACAATTACCAAGTGCCGGAACAAGCGTTTATAACGGCGGTATGGTAATTCTTTATACCGATGATTCAGTTTCGGATAATGTTACGGTACCGGTTTTGACAAGGCATACATTTTCCGAGGTTACAACATTTGCCAAAAACTCCGGCATTAATGTTGAAATAGTGGGAAACACCACCGATTCTGAAAATCTTTCGGTATCGCAAAGCATTGAAGCGGGTAAAAGTGTACCGCGAGGAACAGTAGTAACCGTATCCTTCAGAGATGAAGGCAATGCGGATATTGCGCGTAATTAACAAATAGAGGGATAGATATGTTGTTAAAAGATTTATTAAAAGGATACAGCAAAGAGTTTGCAAATGCCGAAATTTCCGGGCTTACTTGTAATTCGAGAGAGGTACAACAAGGCTTTGCCTTTGTTTGTATTTCCGGCGCTTCGGTTGACGGACATAAGTTTGCTCTTGATGCTTATAATAAAGGTGCGGCTGTAATAATATGCGAAAAAGATTTATCCCTTGAAAATCAAATAATAGTTGAAGACACGAGAAAAGTCTTTGCCGATATGTCGGCAACTTGGTTTGGAAATCCTGCCGAAAAACTAAGATTGGTGGGAGTTACCGGTACAAACGGAAAAACATCGGTAACATATATGCTTAAGAGTGTTTTGGAAAAAACGGGAGCCAAGGTAGGTCTTATAGGAACCATTCAAAATATGATTGGCGATAAGGTTGTGGAATCCCATAACACAACACCCGGTCCATTCGAACTTAATAAACTTTTCGCACAAATGGTAGAGGATGGTTGCACCTTTGCGGTTATGGAAGTTTCCTCCCACGCATTAGACCAAAACCGAGTTTATGGGTTCAGGTTTGAAACGGCAATATTCACCAATCTTACCCAAGACCACCTTGATTATCATATTACAATGGACAATTATCTTAATGCCAAGAAGAAATTGTTTGAAATGTGTAAAACGGCAGTAATAAATAAAAACGACGAATACTGCGATAGACTTTGTGAGGGACTCGGTTGCAAAATATTGACCTATTCGGATAGGGATGATTCAACCTACAGTGCAAAATGTATTAATTACCGTCCCGATAGTGTTGATTATCAGCTTGTTAGCGATGATTCTATTAATCAAATTTCGGTTAAGACCGGCGGAAAATTCACCGTATTCAACTCTATGGCAGTGGCGGTTGCCGCAATAAGCCTTGGGGTAAACATAGAGGATATAGCAGATGGACTCAGCGAGTTGTCGGGTGTTAAGGGTAGGGCAGAAGTTGTACCTACCGGAAAAGATTATACTGTTATTATTGATTATGCACACACTCCCGATGGACTTAAGAATATACTTTCAACATTCAAAGAGTGCGAAAAAAACCGTCTTATAGTGCTTTTCGGTTGCGGTGGCGACAGAGATAAAACCAAGCGTCCTATAATGGGAAGTATTGCGGTACATAATGCGGATTATGTTATTGTAACAAGTGATAATCCCCGCACTGAGGACCCGGGACTTATTATTAAAGATATTTTAGAAGGTACAAAAGGCTCGAGTGTTCCCGTTAAGGTAATAGAAAATCGTATTGAAGCTATAAAATATGCTATTTCGATTGCCGTAAAAGGTGATATAATAGTTTTGGCAGGTAAGGGCCACGAAACCTATCAAATCCTTAAGGATAAGACAATTCATCTTGATGAAAGGGAAGTAATAGCCGAGGCGTTAAAAGGCTGATTTTAAGAGAGTGGTGGAAAAGTATGGATAAATTTATTCCCGTAATTGCGGCAGTTGTATCCTTTGCCGTAACAGCACTTTTGGGATACATAGTTATTCCGTTTTTGCATAAACTTAAGTTTGGACAAACAATCTTGGATATTGGACCGAAATGGCACAAGAATAAGCAGGGTACTCCTACAATGGGTGGAGTTATGATGGTAATAGGTGTATTGCTTTCCTTTGTTGTTTGCTATTGTTTTTCAGCCGGTTTCGGCGGAAAGTTTGCAAACGAAATGAAAGACAAATACCGTTTTGCCGTTTTAATTGCAGGTGTAGGTATGTCGATTTGTATGTCGGCCATCGGTTTCTTTGACGATTATATTAAGGTTGTTAAAAAGCGTAATTTGGGACTGACCGCAAGACAAAAAACATTTTTGCAGTTGCTTGTTTCGGCAGGATATTTGGTTTCTTTAAATATTGCCGGTATGAAAACCACGAACATTCCGTTTGTGGGTGATGTTGACATTTCTAACGGTGTGGGACTGATATTTTGGCCTATCGCCTTAATGTTTATTTACGGATTTACAAATGCCGTTAATCTAACCGACGGATTGGACGGATTAGCCTCAAGTGTAACACTTGTTGTCGCCTGTGCATTTATGCTTGTTGCAGGAAAGCTAAACAATTTGTCAACTAATATTTTGGGCTCTGTTTTAGCAGGAGCCTGTGCCGGATTTCTTGTTTGGAATGCAAAACCCGCAAAGGTATTTATGGGGGACACCGGTTCAATGTTTTTGGGCGGAATGGTTGTCGCTTTGTCCTTTGGAATAGGAAGACCTGTTCTTTTGCTCTTGGCAGGATGTCTTTACTTTATCGAGGCAATTTCGGTAATGCTTCAGGTGGCATATTTTAAGAAGACAAAAAAGCGTTTGTTCAAAATGGCTCCTTTGCATCATCATTTTGAGATGAGTGGTTGGAGTGAGCAGTCGGTTGTATTACTGTTTTCCGCTATTTCTTTTGTGGGATGCTTGATTATGTTTTTGTTGGTGTTTTTAGGTTAACTTATTATTAGGAGGAATGCAATGTGTCAGCTTCTAAACCCAAAAGTTTAGAAAGAGATGGTTTTTGGCAACGAGGTAGACTTGATGTTACTTTTTTGTCTTTTGTTCTCTTGCTTGTAACAATAGGACTTGTTATGTTGTTTTCCTCAAGCTATGCATATTCCTATGAATATTACGGAACAAGTTACAGATTTATTATAAGACAGGCGGCTTTTGCAGCTGCAGGAATAGTGGCAATGCTCGTATTTTCAAAAATCAATTATCATTTTTGGAAAAAGGTATGTTGGTTTGTGTTTATTCCCACATTATTTATTTTGGGTGCCTTGCTTGTGTTTCCGCCAATGGTTTCGGGAATGAGTGTTAAAAGATGGTTTGCTATCGGTCCTGTATCGTTTCAACCCTCTGAAATTGCAAAGTTTGCAATAATAATTGTTTTTTCGTCTCTTATTGCTTCCAATCAAAAGAAAATGAAAAACATAAGATTTTTAATAATTTTACTTGCGATTTTAGGTATAACCTGCGTTCTTGTAATTGCCGAACCTCATATCTCGGCAACCGTTCTTATTTTTGCTATCGGTATTGTGCTATTAATTTGCGGCGGTCTTCAAATGAGATATATTATCGGTGGCGGTGCTTTGGCAGTTGGCGGTTTTGCTTTACTGATTTTAAGCGGTGCAATCAGTTACGGTTCGGATAGAATTAAATATTGGTTGGACCCTTGGTTGGCGCCGAAAGATGAGGGATTTCAAACCATACAATCCTTATTGGCAATCGGTTCCGGCGGGGTACTCGGAAGAGGGATAGGACAGTCAAGACAAAAATATTTATGGGTTCCTGAACCACATAACGATTTTATATTTTCTATTGTTTGCGAGGAATTGGGTTTAATCGGTGCAGTCGCTATTATTATTCTTTTCGCTTTACTTGTATGGCGTGGATTTACGGTGGCTATGCGTTCTCCCGATAAATTCGGCTCACTTTTAAGTATCGGTCTTACTTTTCAGGTGGGACTTCAGGCAATGCTTAATATTTTTGTTGTTACAAATACAATACCGAATACGGGAATAAGCCTTCCGTTTTTCAGTTACGGCGGAACATCTTTGTTGATACTTTTGGCGGAAATGGGAATAGTCCTTTCGGTTTCAAGAGCATCAAATGTAGAAAAATAGGTAAGGAGAAACTCTTATGCATATTCTGTTTGCAGGTGGCGGTACGGCAGGACATATTAATCCTGCTTTAGCTATTGCCGATTACATAAAGGAACGCCATCCTGATGCAAAAATCAGTTATATCGGTACTCCCGATAAATTAGAATCAAAGCTTGTTCCTCAAAAGGGATATGATTTTTACCCGGTGGAGGTTGCAGGATTTCAAAGAAAAATCAATGTTAAAAATATAAAAAGAAATGTTGACGCTTTGACTAAAGCGATTACGGCTTCGGCTAAAGCAAAAAATTTGCTGAAAGAATTAAAACCCGATGTAGTTGTGGGTACAGGCGGTTATGTTAGCGGACCTGTTTTAAGAGAAGCCGCAAAACTCGGTATAAAAAATGCAATTCATGAGCAAAATGCCTTTCCGGGAGTTACGACAAAAATGCTTTCCCGAAATGCAAATGCGGTAATGCTTGCAATGCCTGAGGCGGAAAAATACTTAAAACTAAATAAGAAACCTATTATCACAGGAAATCCCGTCAGAGGCGAACTTTCAAAAATGACAAGGGAAGAAGCAAGAAATGTTTTAGGCTTTGATGACCGTCCTATGATTTTGTCTTTCGGCGGTTCTTTGGGTGCTCGTCATATTAATGAAGCGGTTGAAGGTCTTATTAAGTGGCATTGCGGTAGCGGAAAATATTATCATATTCACGGTACCGGTAATGTAGGATATTCTGCGATGACGGATAAGCTTAAAAGTGATAATGTGGAGTTATCCCATGAAATACAGGTTAGGGAATACATAAACGATATGAATGTATGTATGGCTGCTGCCGATTTGGTTATTTGCCGTGCCGGTGCCATAACACTTAGCGAACTGTGCCTTTGTAATAAACCCTCGATTTTAATTCCTTCTCCTTTTGTTGCGGAAAATCATCAATTCCATAATGCAATGACTCTTAAAAAAGCCGGAGCTGCCGAAATAATCGAGGAAAAAGATTTAACAAGCGAAAAGCTTATTCAAACCGTTGATATGTTAATTGATAATAAACCTAAGTTGGCGAAAATGTCCGAGAATGCAAAAAAATGCGGAATTCCGGACGCAAACGAAAGAATTTATCAGGTTATAATGAGACTTTATACAAGCGAATCTTAACACTTTTCATAATTTCCCATAGTATTAATTGTAATTGTTATTCTATGGGGGGTAATCAAATGCCGGAATTAGTTATTGAAGGTACATACAAACTAAACGGTTCAACAAAAATTCAAGGCTCAAAAAATGCGGTTTTGCCTATTATTGCGGCAACTGTTTTGATTAACGGTAAATCAATTATTAAAAACTGCCCTGAATTATCCGATGTAATGGCATCAATAAGAATTCTTGAAAATTTGGGTGCAAAATGTGAGTTCAAAGAAAATGTATTAACCGTTGACGGAAGCAAAATAAGCGGATATACAATTCCCGAAGTGTTAATGCGGGAAATGCGTTCTTCATCACTTTTCTTAGGTGCGATAATAGGAAGAAACGGAAAAGCAATCATAAGCAGTCCGGGTGGTTGTGAGTTAGGACCGAGGCCTATTGATTTGCATATCAAATCGCTTAATTTACTTGGTGCAACGGTAAAGGATAAAAACGGATATATTCTTTTCTCGGCGGATAAAGGATTAAAGGGCGATAATGTTCATTTGTCCTTTCCCAGCGTAGGGGCTACCGAAAATGTTATCTTAGCGGCAGTAACCGCAAGTGGTAAAACCGTATTATACAATGCCGCAAAAGAGCCGGAAATAATTGATTTGGCTGATTTTCTTAATAAATGCGGCGGAGATATTAAGGGTGCCGGAACTGATATTATTACTATAAACGGCGTATCAAAATTAAATCCTACCGAATACAGTGTAATTCCCGATAGAATAGTGGCTTCAACATATATTTCGGCTGTTGCGGCTACCGGCGGAGAGATTAAACTGACCAATGTAAATCCGGAACATTTAAGTTCGGTTATTTCGGTTTTCAGGGAATCGGGATGCGAGTTTAAAATATATAAAGATGAAATAACGGTTTATGCACCTGACAGAATAGCCGGTGTTTCAACCGTCAGGACACTGACATACCCGGGCTTTCCCACCGATGCGGGACCTATGCTGATAGCGGCACTTTCCGCATCAAAAGGAACGACGGTTTTTGTTGAGACGATTTTTGAAAACAGATTTAGGTATATTGATGAATTAAAACGGCTTGGTGCCAATATTAAAACCGAAGGAAAGATTGCCATAGTCGAAGGGATGGAAAACCTTTCGGCTGCCCAGTGTGTTTGTACAGACCTCAGAGGCGGTGCGGCACTTGTTGTAGCAGCGCTTAAGGCAAAGGGCACTACGAGAATCGGTAGAATATGCCATATTAAAAGAGGATACGAAGATATAGTCAGAGATTTAAGAAAATTCGGTGCTGAAATATACGAAGAATAAAGGATGTGAAGAAATGCAAAATAACGATGATGTGGCTAAAAGACGGGCTAAACGAAGAAAAAAAGCAAGACGAAAACATTTGATTATAGGATTTGTCGTATTTTTGATTTTTTCACTGTTAATCGGTTTAGTGCTTTCGGTTACCGTGCTGTTTCCCATAAAGCAGGTTAGCGCAAAGGGAAGCAAAATTTATTCCCAAGAAGAAATAATCACTTCGGCGAAATTAGAGGGAGAAAACCTTTTTACAGTATCCGAAGATGACTTACTTAAAAAATTACAAAAAGAATTACCCTTTGTAGATGCCGTAAAAATCGACAGGAGTTTGCCGGATTCGGTTTTAATCAATGTTACCGATGCAAAGGAAGACCTGTGTTACAAGATAGAAAAAAAGTATTTTACAACAAGTGAAAAAAACTATGTTTTAAAGGAATACAGTAAAGTACCGAAAAACACAGTTGAGGTTATAACAAATATTAAAAAATGCAAAGTTGGAGAGCCTATAGAATTTGAAAATGAAAATCAAAAAAGCTGTACCGAGAAGTTAAGAAAAGAGTTAAGCGATAAAAACTTGCTGATAAACTATATTGACACCAAAGATATGAACGCAATAAAAGTCGGTGTGGAAAATAAATTCAAGGTATTGTTAGGTACCGATTCATATTTGGAACAGAAGTGCTCACATCTAAAGGGTATGATTGATAGTATTGATAAGAAACAATGGGGAACCATTAATTTAACAATGTGGACACCTTCAAAAAGCGAAGGAACTTTCATTAAAGGTTCAAAAAAATAACTGTTTTCTATAGCCAAGTTAACAAATATTACAAATTTGTAATAAAAGTATTGAAATTTGAAAAAATATGTGGTATTATTCATATGTATATAGTGTTACATATTTAAGATATAATAAAACGGAGGAATAAAAAATGCCATTTGATGTTGTAGAAGAAATGGAAGATGTAGTTCAAATTAAAGTTGTAGGTGTCGGCGGAGGCGGCGGAAATGCCGTTAACCGTATGGTTGCTGCCGGTGTTAGAGGCGTAGAGTTTGTAGCAGTAAATACTGATAAAGCTGCCCTTTTCCTTTCAAAGGCTGATACTAAAATTCAAATCGGAGATAAGACAACTGCAGGTATGGGTGCCGGTGGTAATCCGGATAACGGTCGTGCCGCTGCTGAAGAATCTCGTGATGAGATAGCTGCTGCTATTCGTAGCGCTGATATGATTTTCATTACCGCAGGTATGGGTGGCGGAACAGGAACAGGTGCTGCTCCCGTTGTTGCTCAAATTGCTCAGGAATTGGGAATTTTAACAGTAGGTATCGTTACAAAGCCCTTTGCATTTGAGGGAAAAAAGAGAATGACTCAGGCCGAATCCGGAATTGCTACATTAAGCGAAAATGTTGACAGCTTGGTTGTTATTCCTAACGAAAGACTTAAATTTGTTTCCGAACAAAAGATTACATTCAAAAATGCATTTGATATTGCCGATGATGTATTGCGTCAGGGTGTTCAGAGCATTTCCGAATTGATTAATGTTACATCACTTGTAAACCTTGACTTTGCCGATGTTAAGTCTATTATGTCGGATGCCGGATATGCTCATATGGGTGTTGGTGTTGCTACCGGTCGTGATAAGGCTGAACAAGCTGCAAGAATGGCTATTACAAGCCCACTTATTGAAACCTCAATGGATAATGCTCGTGGTGTTATCATCAGCATTACCGGTTCTGACGATATCGGTCTTGAGGAAGTTGAACTTGCTTCTTCTATTATTTCCGATATGGCTCATCCGGATGCAACAATCATTTGGGGTGCTCAGCTTGACGATTCCCTTGAGGATACCATTCGTGTTACAGTTGTTGCAACAGGTCTCGGTGATGACAAACCCAATAAGGGTAATGATGATTTGGCATCACTTATCGGTAATGTTTCTTCCGATGACGATGATGAAGCGTACGGCGATGTAATGAGCTTCTTTAAGAAGGACTAATCTATGATATATTTATTGCCCGAGAGTCAATCTCGGGTATTTTTCAGTTTTTTTAATAACGAGGAACCATAATGACTTTAAATAATCTTGAAATAGGGAAAAGTGCCGTAATCACCACTGTTGGCGGAGAAGGTGCGTTAAGACAACACTTTTTGGATATGGGAGTTATTCCGGGGGCTGAATTGACCCTTGTTAAACTTGCGCCTATGGGCGACCCTATGGAACTGAAAATTCACGGATATGAGCTTACACTCAGGCTTGATGATGCAAAGCATATAGATATTGAAGAGATAGAAATATCTAAGAACGAAGACTGTTTTAATTCATTTAATAATATCCACCATCCCGGTTTGGGCGAAGACGGAAAATACCATGTAAAAACCGGTGAAGTGCCCTATTCAAAAAACGAAGTTTTAACCTTTGCTCTTGCGGGAAATCAGAACTGCGGAAAAACAACTTTATTTAATCAGCTTACCGGTGCCAATCAGCATGTGGGAAACTTCCCCGGTGTAACGGTGGACCAAAAAAGCGGTGTTATAAGAAATCACCCTGAAACTCTTGTTACCGATTTGCCCGGAATATACTCTTTGTCTCCGTATACTGCCGAAGAAATTGTTTCAAGAAGGTTTATTTTGGAAGAAAGACCTACGGGAATTATTAACATTGTTGATACAAATAATATCGAGAGAAATTTATATTTAACAATGCAACTTATGGAGCTTGAAATTCCTATCGTTCTTGCCCTTAATATGATGGACGAGGTTGAGGGAAACGGCGGTGTGGTTTATATTAACCAAATGGAACAGGAACTCGGAATACCGGTTGTCCCCATTTCCGCCTCAAAAAACGAGGGTGTTGACGAGTTGGTTCGCCATGCTGTACATATAGCACGATATAAAGAAAAGCCCGGTAGAACGGACTTTTGCGATAAGGACGAATGCGGCGGTGCGGTACATAGAGCACTTCACAGTATAATGCACCTGATTGAAGACCACGCTATCCAAAATAAAATACCGATTAGATTTGCGGCAAGTAAACTGGTTGAGGGTGATGAGTTAATTCTCGAGGCTTTAAAACTAACCGAAAACGAAAAGGAAACTCTGGAACATATTATTCTCCAAATGGAGCAGGAGAGAGGACTTGACCGTGCCGCTGCTATTGCGGATATGAGGTTTTCTTTTATCAAAAAACTTACCGCTAAAACCGTTAAAAAACCGAAAATCAGCAAAGAGCATTTAAGAAGCGATAATATTGACAAGATACTAACGGGAAAATATACTGCAATTCCGGCATTTGTATTAATAATGGCACTTGTTTTTTGGCTTACTTTTGATGTTGTGGGTGCGGCACTTCAAAACCTTCTATCAATCGGAATAGAGCATATTACCGGCTTGGTTGATACTGCAATTACTTCGATTAAGGTAAACGGCGTACTACATTCCTTAATAATTGACGGAATATTCGGAGGTATTGGCAGTATAATTTCTTTTGTTCCGATAATTATTATATTGTTTTTCTTTTTATCCCTGCTTGAAGACAGTGGATATATGGCAAGAGTTGCCTTTATTATGGATAAGTTGCTTAGAAAAATAGGCCTTTCGGGAAGAAGCATAGTGCCGATGCTAATAGGCTTCGGCTGTACCGTTCCCGGAGTTATGGCAAGTAGGACCTTGCCGTCTCAGCGGGACAGAAAAATGACTATATTATTGACTCCCTTTATGAGCTGTTCGGCAAAACTGCCTGTATATGCCTTTTTGGCAAACGCCTTTTTCCCGACACACAAAGGACTTGTAATGATTGGTCTTTATCTTTTCGGAATAATCGTGGGTATTATCACTGCGGTTATTTCAAAGAAACTGATTTTTAAGGGTGAGGCTGTACCTTTTGTAATGGAACTGCCTAATTACAGAATGCCGGGAATTAAAAATGTTGCCCATTTATTATGGGAAAAGGCTAAGGACTTTTTGCAAAGGGCATTTACGGTTATTCTTGTTGCATCGGTAATAGTTTGGTTTTTGCAAACCTTTAACTTCAAAATGAATATTGTTGATAATTCAAGGGATAGCATACTCGCCAATATAGCCGGTGTAATATCTCCCGTATTCCTGCCTCTCGGATTTAACGATTGGCGAATTTGTACCGCATTAATTGCCGGATTTATGGCAAAAGAAAGTGTTGTTTCAACCCTAACGGTGCTTTTGGGAGGTGCATCGGTTTCCGGGCTTATTTCTCCTCTTTCGGCAATAGCATTACTTATATTTTGTTTGCTTTATACTCCCTGCATAGCCGCAATTACTGCAATAAAAAGAGAACTTGGGCTAAAATGGGGAATAGGTGTGGTATTCTTCCAATGTGCAGTGGCATACATTTGTGCGTTAATTGTCAGAACAATTATTCTTTTAGTAACTGCAATTTTATAAACAAAAAATTCCTTTCCGTTTTTTATTCGGAAAGGAATTCTTTTACTTATTATATCAAAAACCTAAAATCTTTGTTCCTGCTCTTAGCAATGCATCTCGTTTATCTTCGCATTTTTGTGCCGTGTCGGCTATGGCACCGATATAAAGCTTTATTTTCGGCTCCGTACCTGACGGACGGACTATAATAGAACTGCCGTCATCAAGATAAAAGCCCAAAACATTGGATTTAGGTAGGAAAATTTCTTCACATTTTCCACTTGCCATATCGGTTGAAACGGATTTCTCAAAGTCCTTAAATGTCTTAACTTTGATACCGCAAATTTCACTAACAGGATTATTTCTGATTGTTTCCATAATTCCGCTGATTTTTGCCATACCGCTTTGACCTTCGCAGGTAAAACTGTTTTGAATACAATAGTTAAAACCAAACTCATTATAAATATCGGTCAAAACCTCGTAAAGATTTTTGCCCTTTGTTTTATAGTATGCCGCCATTTCACAAATAAGCATAGAAGCAACAACGGCATCTTTATCACGGGCATGGCCACCGGCTAAATAACCGTAACTTTCTTCAAAGCCCAAAACATATCTTTCAATCTCGCCTTTTTTCTCAAGTTCGGTCATTTGTTCGCCGATAAACTTAAATCCGGTTAATACTTCTACAACTTCGCAACCGTATTTTTTTGCGATATTCTTTACAAGTTCTGTGGTAACGATTGTTTTTACGATTATGGGGCTATCCGGCAGTGTTCCCAGCTCTTTTCTGCGACTTAAAATGTAATTAGACATAATTACACCTACATCATTACCGGTCATTAACTTGTATTCCTTGCCGATGTTAACAGCAATACCCACACGGTCGCAATCGGGGTCGGTGGCGAGAAGTATGTCGGCAGGGTTTTCTTTTGTAAGTTTCAAAGCCTCCTCAAAAGCCTTGGGGATTTCAGGATTAGGGTAGGGAGCTGTAGGGAAATTTCCGTTGGGAAGTTCTTGGGATTTAACAACCGTTAAGTCTTTAATTCCTATTCTGTTTAAAATATCTCTGACAGGCTTGTTTCCGCTTCCGTGTAAGGGTGAATAAATGCATTTAAGTCCGGATAAATCAACATCTTTACTAATTCTTTGACTTTGTACCCTGTCAAGAAAAGCGTTATAAACATCATCGCTTATATATTCGATAATTCCGGATTTAATACCCTCTTCAAAATCAAGGGTTTTTACACCTGAAAAAATATCAACCTTCTGCATAATATCAAGAACGAAATCGGCGGCTTCGGGACAAAGCTGACAACCTGTGTTATCATAAGCCTTGTATCCGTTGTATTTTGCAGGGTTATGACTTGCGGTAATTACAACACCGGCATCGCACTTAAGTTCTCTGACGGCAAAGGAAAGCATAGGTGTAGGCATAAGCTCTTTATAAATATAAACCTTAATTCCGTTGGCGGCAAAAACCTCGGCGGCGGTACGGGCGAACAAATCGGACTTAATACGGCTGTCGTATGCTATGGCGATACTTCCGTTTTGGGTTATGGAATTTACATAAGCCGCAAGACCTTGAGAAGCCTTGCCGATAGTATAAACATTAAGACGATTGGTTCCTGCACCGATAATACCTCTCAAACCTCCGGTGCCGAATTCCAGGTCCTTATAAAAGGCTTCGGAAATAGCATCATTATCATTTGCATAACTTAACAATTCTTTGTTTAAATCGGAATCCTTGGTGGCTTTTCGGCACCAAAGACCGTATAGAGCATTAACATCATTCATAATAGAATACTCCTTTCAATTATTATATATATACATATATTCTATAATTATTTGGCTGACTTGTCAATTAAAACTATAATGTTTTGTAATATTCGCCGATTTTTTCTTAAAACTCTTGACTTTTTTAAAGTTTTGAATTATTATTACTTCATAAGATTTTGTATATTTTTTACTGTATGGGTGCAGATATGGGAAATAGTTTTGGTGAAGAAGGCAAAAAATGTCGGATGTAGAAATTATTTCCGAAATTTTGTCGGGTAAGTATGAATTTTTGCAAATTCTTATTGACAGGTATATGCCACTCATTATAAACACGGCTGTAAGTTATGAAGGCTTCGGCGTGGAAACCGAAGAATTAATAGCCGATGGTGTGTTGTCAATCTTTTCGGCAGTCAAAACCTACGATTCAAATGTTTCGGCTTTTTCAACATTTGCTTCGGTTTGTATCAAACGCAGTATGCTTTCGGAGATACGGGCTGTTTCGGCGAAGAAAAGAATACCTAAAGAAATGATTACTTCCATTGATGATGTTGATATCGAGTCGCCTGAAAATCCCGAAGATATTTATATCAGAAAAGAAAGTTATAACTCGTTAAAAGATGATGTTTTTGCCGAACTTTCTTCTTTGGAGTGTAAAGTGTTGTCATTGTTTGTTGAAGGTGCGTCCTATTCCGAAATCGGGGACAAGTTGGGAATTTCGGTAAAGACCGTGGATAATGCTTTGACAAGAATACGAAACAAGTTAAAAAACAACAAGTGAAAATGTTGTTTAAATATGGCCTTTAGTAGCTTAAATTAGTAGAGCAAGTGAAAACAAAGATGTCGGTGCGATTCCGGCCGGGGCTAATCAAACAAAAAATATGAGAGAGGTACTTAAAATGTTTGAAGACAAGACGTTAGTTTGCAAAGAGTGCGGCGCAGAATTCGTGTTCACTGCAAGAGAACAAGAGTTTTACGAGGAGAAGGGCTTTGCAAATGAACCACAGCGTTGTAAACCGTGCCGTGATAAGCGTAAGCAAGCCGGCAGAGCACCGAGAGAAATGCATGAAGCAGTATGCAATGCATGTGGTGGCGTAGCTCATGTACCGTTCGTTCCTCGTGACGACCGTCCGGTTTATTGTAGCGATTGTTTTGCAAAGATGAAAAACGAAGAAACCGACGCTGAATAATCTTTGAAAGCTTAAACCGCCTTTTCGGCGGTTTTTCTTTTTGTAAATTAACAAATGATTTTTTTATTATTAACATTTTCTTCATATTATTAGTGTATTATACAATTAAGAGGAGGGAAAATGTATGGCAAATACTAAAATACTCATAGTAGACGATGATAACAATATATGTGAGTTGTTAAGGCTATATCTTGAAAAATCCGATTTTGATACCGCAATCGCCTCAAACGGCGGAATTGCACTTCAAATGGCAGAAAGTTATTCTCCAGATTTAATTTTGCTTGATGTAATGATGCCCGAGTTAGACGGGTGGCAGGTATGCAGGGAGATTAGGAAAAAATCCGATGTTCCCATCATTATGCTTACGGCTAAAGGTGAAACATTTGATAAAATTTTAGGACTTGAGCTTGGAGCCGATGACTATATCAGTAAGCCTTTCGATACAAAGGAAGTTATTGCCCGAATTAAGGCAGTGCTTAGAAGAAGCGGCGAAAAGAATAAGACTAATATACAAGAAGTAAAATTTGATAAGCTGATAATAAATCTAACTAATTACGAATTAATTGTTGACGGAAAATCCATTGACACTCCGCCAAAGGAATTAGAACTGATTTATCATTTGGCAAGTAATCCGAATAGGGTTTATACCAGAGACCAACTCCTTGATGAGGTTTGGGGCTTTGATTATTACGGTGATTCAAGAACGGTTGATGTTCATGTTAAGCGATTACGCGAAAAACTTGAAAATGTATCTTCAAATTGGGCTCTTAGAACAGTTTGGGGAGTAGGATATAAATTCGAGGTCAAATAATTAATGAAACGAAGATTGTTTACGAAAATCTTTTTGGCAACCGGAACACTTGTGCTTATCAGTTTAACTGTAATGATGCTGATTATGACGGTTGTGTATAATAATTATCTTTCAAAAGAGGAATACAATACTCTTAAGACAACCTGTAATACCGTTTCGTCATTTTATAAAGATAATCAACATGCGATTTCGGATTTTGAAAGCCGAAAGGGAATTTATTATATAATGAAGAATATTTCCCAGGTTTCCGATAACAGTATTTACATTACCGATTCAGACGGATTTATCAAGATTTGTACCTGCGACCAATGGATATTAAACGGAAGTTGCGAACATACATCTACAAGAATTGATAAAAAGTTTTTTAACGATTCTTTAAAAAAACCGGTTGGAAAAATTACAACCTTGGGTATATATAAAGAACCTCATTATGCATATTCTTCCCTTATTACGGCAAGAGACGGAACAATTATAGGAATGGTGGTGGCATCATCTCCCATTTCCGAATTAAAGTCTTTGCTTGATAAGGTCGGTAAAATATATATTTTCAGTGCTATTGTTCCGCTTATACTTATGTTTGTCGCTTTGTACGGAATAACATATAAACTTACGAAACCTCTTAAATTAATGTCCACTGCATCGAAAGCAATGGCAAGTGGGGATTTTTCAAAACGAATACCTGTAACAAGTGATGACGAAATAGGTGAATTGGCGGAGTCGTTTAACCAGATGACTAATGCGCTTTCAAATCTTGAGAAGATGCGAAAAACATTTGTCGCCGATGTTTCTCACGAGCTTAAAACACCAATGACCACCATAGGCGGATTTATTGACGGAATAATAGACGGCACAATAGATTCGGAAAAGGAAAAATACTATTTAACCCTTGTTTCGGGAGAGGTAAAAAGATTATCGAGAATTACCGAGTCGATGCTTAGTATTGCAAGGATTGAATCCAACGAGTTTTCTTTAAAGGAAGAAAAGTTTGATTTTAAAGAACTCCTGTTAAATATTGTATTCAGCCAAGAACAAAGAATTGATGCGAAATGTCTTGACATTGTAGGTCTTGATACGATAGAATCTATCACAGTAAGCGCAGAAAAAGATTTGATATACAGGGTTGTATATAACCTTGTGGATAATGCGATTAAATTCACAAATGAAAGCGGCACAATCACTTTTTCGGCATCTACAAGCTCTAAAAATATGACATTTTCAATTACCAATACCGGAAAAGGTATCAGCCGTGCTGATATTCCTTATGTTTTTGAAAGATTTTATAAAACCGATAAGTCAAGGTCGGAGAATAAGGATAGCACAGGACTGGGACTTTATATGGTAAAAACCATTGTGGAAAAACACGGTGGAAAAATATCGGTTGCCGGTGATACAAACGAACCTACAACCTTTAAATTTACACTACCTTTATAATAACCGTTTTGAGAAAGGGAAATAATTATGGAAGAATTTGAAAAAAATATTAATAACCAATTTGAGCCTTCTGATATAACCGAGCCGGTTGTACAAAATGTGCCGACAGAACAAGATAATATAACTGTTGATAACGAGATACCCGCAGAAGAACAAAAGGAGGAAACTCCCCCATATGAAACCGTGGGTGTAACGCTTAATAACCAAGACTGCGAAGAGCCGAGTCAGCAAGACCCTCAAAGAGAAAAATACGAGGAAAGTAAGTACGGCTCATACGCAAGTTTTGAAAAAGTGCCTTATGTAGCGCCTTCTCCTGTGGTTGAATATAAGCCGATGTCCAAAGGACTAAAGGTTTTCGCACTTGTTATGGCATTGGTTATTTTACTGACAGGTGCCTGTGCAACAGGATATTTCTTCGGAAAGAACAGCGATGGCTTGTTTGCAAATGAGGGTATTAAGGTTGACCTTTCGGCAAAACCCAAGAACACAACCGAAATGACCGCATCGGAGGTTTACGAGAAAGTAAACAAGTCGGTTGTGGGTATCGAGGTGTATAACGAGTCCGGTTCTTTAGGTCAGGCTTCCGGTGTTGTCTATTCAAAAGACGGATATATTGTTACAAACGACCATATTTATTCCGAAATTCCGGCAGCAAAGTTTAAAATTCACGATTATAACGGAAAAGAATACGATGCACAGTATGTTGCAGGAGATTCTATTAGCGATTTAGCACTGTTAAAGGTTAAAAACGGCAGTGGATTTACCGTTCCCGATTTCGGTGATTCTGATGATTTGGTATTCGGTGAGAATGTTGTGGCAGTCGGCAGACCCAGCGATGCAAGGTCGGCATCTTCCATAACAAAGGGTATTATTTCCCATACCAATCGCCGTATGTCAACCACATCAAGTTACACAGCCCGTCTTATCCAAACCGACAGTGCCATTAATCCGGGAAGCTCCGGCGGAGCACTTGTTAATATGTACGGACAAATTGTCGGAATAACATCCTCAAAACTTGCCGGCGAGGAGTACGACTCTATGGGATTTTCAATTCCCACAACGACTATGAAAAGAGTGGTAACGCAGCTTTCTAAAAACGGCAAGGTTGAAGATAGGGCAAAGCTTGGAATTACTTATACCGAAATCACTTCGCTAACGGCAGAAATCGGCGACTATGATGAGTGCGGACTTTTGGTTGCAAGTGTCAGCGAGGATAGCGACCTTTACGGAAAGGTTAAGAAAGGTGATATTATTACCTATGTAAACGGTAAAAAAATAACCGATTCCAATGTGGTGCTTGACATTATTGATGAAAGCAAGGCAGGAAACACCATCACCGTTACGGTTTTAAATTCAAAGGGCAAATCAAAGGACTATAAAGCCGAACTTAAGGCAAATGTCGGCGAGTCAAGTTACAGTTTGTCTGAAAAAAACAATGATGACGACTCATCGGTTCAACAATTGCCGAATAACAATAATCCCTTCGGCGGTTCAGACGGCAGTGATGGCGGAACCTTCGATTTTCCAAAAGGCGAATAATACAATGAAAAACTAAAACCCCCTACCGATAAAAATTCGGTAGGGGTTTTGTATAAAAGGTTCAAAATCCACTTGATTTGTTGGCAAAATATGGTATAATAATAATAAACAATATAAACTGTTGTTTTAAACACGATTTTAGGAGGAATTCAAATGAAAACAAAAAGACATTTAAAGGTTTTGTCAATATTGCTTACGGTAGTATTGATAATATGCTCTGTGCCGGCATTTTCGGTCTCATCTGCCGCCGCAACGGTGAAATCAGGTACCTGTGGCACTAATCTTACATGGACACTTGACTCAAACGGAACACTTACAATCAGCGGTACGGGAAACATGAAGGATTAATTTTATGATAGTCCGTGGTATAATTATTGTGATAATATTACTTCCCTAAATATCAATCAGGGTGTAACAAGTATTGGAGAATGGGCATTTGGATGTTGTACCGGACTTAAAAGCACAACCATTCCAAACAGTGTAACAAGTATTGGTTGGAGAGCGTTTTTCGGTTGTGCCAAACTTACAGGCTTAACAATCCCAAGCAGTGTAACAAGTATTGGAGTTTGGGCATTTGAAGGTTGTTCAAATCTTCGATATAACATTTACGATAATGCAAAATACTTAGGGAACAGCGAAAACCCCTATGTTGCCTTAATTGAAACAACAGATAAAGATATCACTTCTTGCAATATTAATGCAAACACAAAATTAATCTATGATGATGCATTTGCCGGTTGTTATGGACTTACAAGTATAACCATTCCAAACAGTGTAACAAGTATTGAGGCCTGGGCATTTGAAGGTTGTACCGGTCTTACAAATATAACTATTCCAAACAGTGTAAAAAGTATTGGAGAATATGCATTTTCCGGTTGTAAGGGACTAACAAGCATAACCATTCCGAACAGTGTAACAGGTATTGGAAATTCTGCATTTGCCGGTTGTAAGGGACTAACAAGCATAACCATACCGAACAGTGTAACAAGTATTGAGGCCTGGGCATTTGAAGGTTGTACCGGACTTAAAAGCATAA
>DCIE01000032.1 GCA_002315765.1 Ruminococcaceae bacterium UBA1734 | reverse complement strand
CCCAACTATTGACAAAGAGCCTTTAAAGGCAATTAAACATTTTCTTCATTTTTCTTATCTTTAATGATACCCAATATCATCAAAACTATCAAAGTAATGAAAACTCCTATTCCGATTACAATGGCAATAGTAATAATAATATAGGACTTAAAGCTGTCTTGACTTTCCTTGAATTTTAATGTATCAAGAGATTTCAGCATATCTTCATCAACGAAATCTCCCGCATTGTTAATTGTGATATTGAATATTTTTCCGTTTGCCATGGTTATAAGCTGTGTTGATACAAATTCTCCGCCGCTGTCTTTCAGGTTTTCGGTAATTTCAATATATTTTCTGGAATTTCTAATATAAATATCGTATGTCAGCGCCGTATCTTCAGTAATGGATTGTGCTAACTTTTTAATATTTTTCTCCGATAGATTTGAAATATCTCTTGCACTTTTTGACAACATATCGTTATATGCGGAAATTCTGATTTGAGATTTTTTATCATAACTTACCGCCAAAAATTCAATATTTTTTTCGCTGAAATAAGAATCAAGTTCTTGGTTTGATATGTCAAGGGTTTTGGCAACCGAAGACTTATCTTGGTCTTTATAACAACTAACAAAGTTTTCGCCGGGATTAAATTCAAAATCACGGACATTTTTAAAAGCCGGTAAAACAATTACCGTTAATACTAAAAGCCCTAAAAAAACTGATTTTTTAAACTTCAAAATAACTCACCCGATTAAAAAATATTGTTTTGTTTTTTTGCCGCTGTAAGGGTGTTTTTCATTAGCATAGCAATAGTCATTGGTCCCACACCGCCGGGAACGGGAGTAATGTATGATGATAATTTTTCAACCTCGTCAAAGCATACATCACCGCACAACTTGCCGTTTTCCCTATTCATTCCCACATCAATTACTACCGCACCTTCTTTTACCATATCGGCAGTAACAAAATTAGCTTTTCCCACAGCGGATACAAGAATATCGGCAGTTTTTGTAACATTCGGTAAATCTTTGGTTTTAGAATGGCAGGTTGTAACAGTGCCGTTTTTATGTAGCAAAAGCATACTCATAGGTTTTCCCACAATGTTGGACCTACCGATTACAACACAGTTTTTGCCCTCAACGCCTATATTATAGTAGGACAGCATTTCCATAATTCCGGCAGGAGTGCAGGGTAAAAAATCAAAATCACCAATCATAATTCTTCCGACATTTTCAGGATGGAAAGCATCAACATCCTTTTTTGGATTAATTGAATTAATTACGGTCTGCTCGTCAATATGTTTAGGCAACGGTAATTGACATAAAATTCCGTTTACGGTTTTTTCATTGTTAAGTGTATCAATCAAACCGAGTAATTCTTCGGTTGTTGTTTCTTCCGGCAATAAGTATTCCAGTGAAGTAATTCCCAATTCTTCACAAGCTTTTTTCTTGTTTGCAACATAGATTTTTGATGCGGGATTTTCGCCTACAAGGATTACAGCAAGACTAACATCAATACCCTTTGACTTTAGAAGTGAAATTTCCGTCTTTACCTTTTCCTTAACAAATGCCGAAACCTCTTTACCGTTAATTATTTTGCTCATCAATTTTTACCTCTTCCGTGTCCTTAATTTCTTCATCGGTTATCATGGGAATATATGTAGCTTCCGTTTCTTTAATATGATACTTTTTCTTTAAAACAATCAGCATAATACCGCAGGTCAGGAATAAAACAGCCGAAAGCAAACAGGAAACTTTAAGATTTCCAATCATCAGGCTATCTGTTCTGATTAGCTCAAGAAACATTCTTTCAAATCCGTACCAAACTCCGTACATAAGCAAAGTTTCACCCGAAAAACTGCGGGTTTTGCTTAATTTACTTATTATAAAAAAGCCAAGCAAACACCAAATTGATTCGTAAAGGAAGCAAGGATGAACTAAACCTTCCCCTAATTCGGAAACGGTTCGTTCGCTTGTCATTCCCCAAAAGGAACTGCCTGTAAATGTTCCGAAAGCCTCCTGGTTCATAAAATTACCCCAACGGCCGATACCTTGTCCTATAAGAAATCCGAGAGCAGTAAGGTCGAACATATCAAGTATATTTACCTTTCTTATATAGCACATAAGTCCGCCACACAAAAAGGCTCCGATAACTCCGCCGTATATTGCAAGTCCCGAAAATCCGGAACCGCCAAATCCGAAGAACTCGGAAAAACTTTCAAGCTTTTCGCCGTCAAATATAAGATAGTATGTCCTTGCACAAAGAATTGCAACAGGTGTTGTTACCAAAACAACATCAAGCATTCTATCAATATTTATGTTAAATCTTTTTGCATTTTTATAGGCGTAAAGAATAGCAAGTAAAAAACCGAAGGCGATAATAATTCCGTACCAATATATATCCCATCCGCTTCCGATAGGCAGTGTAAATGCTATTGGCTTTAATGTTAAATTAATGCCGAAAATTGTTACATGATAAGTCATAATTCTTACTCCAGAGGATTTATTACCGAAAGCACCGATAATTCATTGTTAAAAATATCGAGGCGTTTATAAACATCATCGCTTGTTACCGATTTTAAAAGTTTTATTTCTTCAAAAATATCATATCCGAAAATAGCGGATTCCGACATTTGCATACAGGTTTCACCAACCGAATTAAACCGCCTGATTGCATCTCCGTACATACCGCATTTTACCGCCGAAAACAATTTTTTATCAATGCCGTTTTCTCTTAATTTTTCAATTTCGTCTTTTATGGCTTGGGCAACGGCTTTAGGGTTGGTAGATTCACCGCTGAACATAGGACAGGCATAATCAAAACCGTTGAAATATTCGTATGAAAACTCATCATTTATCAGTCCCTCGTTGATAAGCTTTGCATACAAGGGAGAACATTCACCGCAAATCATTTCAAGCAAAAGAGCAACACAAACCTTTGATTTCAATCTGCGAATAGGCGATGAAATGTTTTGTTTAAATCCAAGACAAAACATAGGAATAGAAACCGATAATTTTTGCTCTACATAATTATCTGATACATCAGTAGGCTCTTGGTCGAAAATTCGGTCAATGGTAATTTCACCTTTTGGTGCTACATTATTTTCACACATTGAAATAACCTTATCGGCATCCACATTACCCACAACACAAACAAACATATTTGAGGGGTTGTAAAATGTTTCGTAGCATTTATAAAGAAGGTCACTGTTGATTTTTGCAATAGATTCAACAGTACCGGCAATATCTATCTTAACAGGGTGATTATGATACATATTTTCAAGCATATTAAAGGTTACCCGCCAAGCCGGACTGTCATCATACATTTTGATTTCCTGACCGATAATTCCTTGTTCTTTTCTTACCGTTTCTTCGGTGAAATAGGGATGACCTACAAAATCAAGCAGTATTTCCAAATTTTCGTAAACCTTATCAGAACAGGAGAACAAATAACAGGTACGGTCAAAAGAAGTGAAAGCATTGGCAGATGCACCGGTTTTGGCAAATCGGGAAAAGGCATCCCCGTCTTCGCTTTCAAAAAGTTTGTGCTCAAGGTAGTGAGCTATTCCGTCGGGAACGGAATTTTTATCACCGCCGTTTACGGAAAAACAGTTATCGATAGAGCCGTACTTTGTGCCGTAAATTGCATAAGTTGAGGTGTATTTTGGTTTTTCCATTACATAAACAGTAAGCCCCGAAGAACAAACCGTTTTCACATAACTTTCCCCTATATTACTTTCAAAATACTCTTTTCTCATTTTTGTTCCTCCTCGGGCAATAACAGAAATACGGTATGAAGGCTAATGCCTTTAGCTGTTTTAATAATATCTTCCTTGGTTACAAGATTTAGTTTATCGGAAAATTCCAAAGGTGATAGTATTTCGGTGTCGGTAATTCGGTTGGCATACCAAGCTTCTAATAATTCCTGGCTGTCGTTATATGATTTTAAAGAGTCATTTATACCGAGTATAGATGAGTTATATTCCTCATCGGATAAAATTCCGTTTTGCAAATATTTAAGCTGTTCAAGTATTGCGGTTTCGGCTTTAAGTGCATTATGCTTTTCAATACCGCTTTCAACCGTAACAAGTCCCTTGATTTTCACAGAACGAGCAGCGCAGTAATAGCAAAGGCTCATTTTTTCCCGAACATTTGCAAATAATTTTGAATAGGGACCGCCGCCGAAAATATCGGTTGTTACAAGCATCTCGGCTGAAGCATTATCGCTTTCGGGAATAGCAGCCGAAAATCCCATTACAAGTTTTCCATGATTAAGCTTTGAATGTTCGGTGATTTTATTTACATTTTCACAGGAAGGGGTTAATTCGGAGTCTTTTACGGTAATTACATTTTCACGGTTTAGCAACGAAAGCCTATCACTTAAATTATTAAATAATGACTCAGGCTCTTCCGCCGAAACAACATTAACCCTGATAAATCCGTATTTAAGCATATCCGACCAAGCTTCAAACAAGGTGGAACCGTTAATTTTTTCTACATCTTCTACCGTTCCGCACTTAGGTATTCCGAAAGCCGAGTCCTTATACATTTCTTCAATCAGGCGATTTTTTGCATATATTCTTTTTTCGGAAAATTCACCTTTAATATGCTCGATGGCCTTTCTTTTTTCTCTTTCAACATCAGCATCGGAAAAACTGTTATCAGCAATATTAGGCTCAAAAATCAAATCGGTTAAAAGAGAAATTGCCTCTGCGGTAAGTTTTTCTCCGTCAAGAGTGTAGTTATCGCCGATAACCGAAACGGACATTTTAAGCACCTGATAATCCCCGACTTTTTCCGCCGATGCGGAAAGCTGAGCACCGTACAATTTGCTTAATTTAAAATTAAGCTTTGTAAAATCGGGATAAGCCTTACTGCAGGTTGTAAGAACGAATGGAAGAAGTGCGTAATTTGCAACCTTCTGCTTATCCAAGGGCAGATAAAAGTTGAAAGATACAAGAGTGGTGTTAAAGCGAGAGTTTTCTATAAACAAACCTTCGGCACCGTTTGCAAGTAATGTTTTTTCGACAGCCATAAAATCCTCCGTATTTTGCAAATAAATATATATTATTATATCATATAATTATTATATTTAATAGTATTTTTTGTCATTTTAACAAAAATAATTTCTTGCACCGAATTTTATACTGTGATATACTGTTTTTTGTGAATTTTCGGGTTTAAAAGAGGAACAGTATGGAGATTAAAAAAATCAGGGCTTATGCAAAAAAGAATACAGTAATGATTATTGCGTTTTTTGCCGCTTTAATTACCACAATAATTATACCTATTGACGCTAAATATAAATCATATTTTGATTTTAAAACACTCACCTGTCTTTTTTGTGTTTTAGCCGTTGTTTGTGCACTTAAGAATATTAATTTTTTCTTCCTTATTGCAAAAAAAATAGTGCATTTATTTAAAAATGCACGACTTGCGGTATTAGCCCTTGTTTATATTACTTTTTTAGGTTCTATGCTTATAGCCAACGATATGGCACTGCTTACTTTCCTGCCTCTCGGCTATCTTGTTCTTCGTTCTACAAGAAAAGAAAAATATATGGCTTTTACCTTTATTATGCAAAACATTGCGGCAAATTTAGGCGGAATGTTAACCCCATTCGGCAATCCTCAAAACTTATATTTATACACTAAGTTTACTATTAAAAACGGTGAGTTTTTAAGAATAATGGCGCCGCCGTTTGTTGTGTCAATAATACTGATAACAATATGTTGCTTGGTTTTTGTAAAGCCCGAAGAATTAAAACTAAAAGACGAAAAAATATGTATAGATATGAAAAAAACAGTTTTATATTTATTGCTGTTTGCCCTTGCAATTGCCATAGTTTTTCGTGGAATACCCTATTACATAGGATTAATTATTATACCTTCGGTTTTGATTTTTGTTGACAAAAAAGCCCTGAAGTCGGTTGATTATCCCCTGCTTCTTACCTTTGTATTCTTTTTTGTATTCTCGGGAAATATGTCAAGAATAGAACCTGTAAAAGAATTATTCAATTATCTTCTTTCAAAAAGCACACTTGTTTTCAGTACACTGTCCTGTCAGGTGATAAGTAATGTACCTTCGGCAATACTGCTTTCGGAATTTACCGATAATTACCGTGATTTACTTGTAGGTGTAAATATCGGCGGTGTGGGTACCGTACTATCATCCCTTGCAAGTTTAATAACCCTTAGAGAATATGTAAACAGACATCAGGGAAGCACCACAGGTTATTTGGTGAAGTTTTCAATTTTTAATTTCGGCTTTTTGTTTATCCTTTTGGGATTTATGCTGATTTTTAACGGATTATTTTAGTCTTCTGTTTTTAAATTCCCGCTTCTTGAATAGTAGAAAATATACTGTTGAACGATACCGCCGTAGTTTTCGGCGCATTTCGGCAACCCATCGGGAAAAAGCACCGTCATTGCCTTTTTTATCCAAACATCCTTGGGAAAAGCATCAAAATGCTTAAGGGAGAATAAAAGTGTACAATCGGCAACCTTCGGACCTACACCCTTGATTTTCATTAGTTCTTCACGAGCCTTATCAATATCAATGTCATAGAGATTATTAAGATTGATTTCATTTGAGTTGACCTTTTTTGCCGCATCTATTATGTATTTTGCTCTAAATCCCATACGAATATCGGCAAGGTCTTCTACCGTTAGAGCCGACAGTGTTTCGGCTGTCGGAAATGTATATCCGCCCTCAATTTTATTTCCGTATTTATAACACAATCGGTCAATAATCCCCTTAATTCTCGGTATGTTATTGTTTTGAGAAATAATAAAAGAACAAAGTGTCTCGAAAGGCTCTTGATTTAATATTCTTATTCCGCTTCCGTATTCGGAGGCGATTTTTAATGTTTCGTTCTCACTTATTTTTTTGATAATTTCCCCATAGTTTCGGTTAAGGTCAAAATAATCCATCCAGATATTTTCAAAATCCTTTTGTGTAGTATTGTAAAACACTGTTTTATCATTTTCTACGCCGATAGACAAAAACCTATTATTTGCTATACCTGACCAAACTCCCTTTGAGTCTACACTCCACCTAAAGCATTGACCGCAATCGAAAGTCATCAAAAGGTCAAAATTTTCAACCTTATCAATATAAACATTTCCGTTTTTGAAAACAGCATTATTCATAATAATCACCATTTCTTTCTTTAAGACACAAAAAGCAATAAAAATTCACCGAAATGGTGATTATTATATCGCATCTGTTTCGGTTGCCTCGTAAGAGGCGAGAAACAGGCGTCTTTATATTTTTTAGCGTGAATTTTCACGATAATCCAATCCTTTAAAAAAACAAATAAATATACTTGAATTATACATTTATTGTGTTACAATATCAAGTGTAGAATAATGTTAAGAGGTTTTTTTATGCGTGATGATATTTGTACCATACCCGTGTCAGAGGTTTTTGAGGAAAATGACGGCTGTCCTATTTGCCGTATGCGGAATATTGTTGAGGAGAGAATACTCACTTATATTTTAGGTGATGCAATGATGGAGCCTGATGTTAGAATTGCCACCAATAAATCCGGATTTTGTAAAGAACACCTAAACAAAATGATGAATAGACGCGGTAGACTTCAGTTGGCTCTTATGCTGGAAACTCATATTAAGGAAGTTAACGGCAATATTTTTTCCAAGAAGTTTTTAAACCCTGCTGATAAAAAAGCCGGGAAAATAGAAAAATTAAGCGATAGTTGCTTTATTTGCGATAAAATGAATTGGGGTTTTGACCATATGATTGAAACTATTTATCGCACCTACGAAAAGGAAAGAGATTTCCGAAATCTTTTTGACAATCAGCCGCAGTTTTGTATGCCCCATTATCAGCTTTTAATACAAGGGGCAACAAAGAAGAAAATGCCCGATTATTATAAGGAGTTTTCAAACAATCTTACGAGAATTACCGCAAATTACAGTAAAAATTTGTGTGATGACATTTCAAAGTATTGTAAGATGTACGATTATAACAACAATAAAGGAAACGAAACCGACTGGGGCGAAGCAAAAACCGCAGTTGAAAGAACCGTGGCTTTCCTTAACGGCGAAGCGTTTAAGGAATAATTTGTATATTATCCGTAAAACCGTCAAGAATATAATTATCTTATAAAAAGAGGACGGATTTTATGGTTAAGGGAGTCAACAAGAATATAATCGAGGTAAACAACACCGGAAGCGATATATTTGAAAAAATAGTTTTTTATATTACCCCAAAATACGCTTCGCTTGAAAACGAATATTTTGATTTGGCAACCAAAGAAATTGAGGCGGTTTTAGAGAATAATGCCGAGCATTATGAAACTTTACGGGACCGTATGAAAAGAAAAAATACCAAAACAAAATATATTGTTTCTTTATTGATAGCCTTGGGAATTTGTTTATTTGTCAGCGGTTTTTATATATTTTTAAAATAATAACACAAAAATGCAAAGAATATTAAGTTATTCCTTGCATTTTTCTATTTTATTCATTATAATTGTTATATTGTTATAAATTTTATCATTAAAAGATACGGTGATTTTTATGAATTATATTTTTAAAAACGGATTGTTTTTATTTTTTCGAATAATTATAGTTTCCATAATGAGCATTATCGTTACGGTCTCTATTTCGGTACTTGCTACAGCCGCATTTACTAAAACCACAGGTTATAAAGCATTTGTGTATGATGACAACAATAAACTTATTGATGAATATACATACAATTATTCCGACGGTGATGACAAACAAATCGAAGAATTTGAATCCGAGGGATACAAGGTAAATAAAAGTTATTTCCGTACCGAGCTTAAGGGAAAAGGATATATTATTAATCAAACTGCAAGTCAGGCAATATCCGTTATTTTCCTCTTTGTATTCATTTATAATATGCTGTTTAAGCTTGGTAATTCGGACTTAAATCTCGTTAGAACGGGACATAAAACCGAGGACAAGCTAAAAGGATTTAAAATCGGTATTATTGCTGTAATCCCCGCTTTTGTGCTGTTTTTAATTATCCTTATATGCGGACTCGGCGTGAAACCTGATATGCCGATAGCCCTTTTCACATTGCCTAATTTTTATGTTTATCAAATTTTAAGATGTATATCGGGTAATGTTGCAAATGCAGGAGACCTAAATATTTTACAATATATTTTAATGTTTATTTCGGTATTTATTATACCGTTAATATCACATTTATCATACACCTTAGGGTACAGGGATATTTTTGTGATTGAAAAAATTATATATAAGAATAACAAAGGTAAGAGGTAAGTCATGGCAAAGTTTTTCGGTTTATTTAATTATGAAAAAGAAGGTCCGGGAATAGAAAAAGATGCCCCACCCAAGAAAACATTTATTGTTTTTTTTGAGACATTTTTCAGAAATTTTTGGAAATTTATTACGGTTAATTTGATTTTTCTTATTTGTTCCCTACCGATTTTGACTATGGGACTTGCAAATGTTGGAATTACCAATGTAGCGAGAAACACTGCAAGAGATAAACATTCTTTTATGTCCTCGGATTTTTTTGAAACAATAAGAAAAAATTGGAAGCAAGGACTTATTGTAGGAATAATCAACACGGTAGCATATATATTACTTGTATTTTCTTTCAGGTTTTATTGGGTGTCCTCGGGAAAGTTTAATATTATCGGAATAGGTGTTTGCTTATCCATATTCATAGTTTTCTCATTTATGAATTTCTTTATTTGGACACTTATGATTACCTTTAAGTTCAGTATTAAACAATTATATTCAAACAGCTTTAAATTTGCATTTATCAACCTAAAGGGTAATTTTATTTGCAGTATTTCTTTGCTTTTAGTATATGCTTTGTATTTTGTTATCGCTTGGCTGTTAAACAGTTGGGGAGTATTGTTAATTGAAGCATTTATCGCTATTTTAACATTACCCGCATTTAGGTTTTTGCTGATACAGTACTGCACATTCCCAAGTATTAAAAAATTTATTATTGACCCCTATTACAAAGAACATCCCAATGAGGATATTGATAAAAGAAGAGACCTTGGCATAGAAATTGAAGAATAGTCAACATAAACGGAGGAACCCATAATCAGGTTCCTCCGTTTTAATATATAATACATCAAGAGCAAATCTCTTTATAAAGCTTAATATAAGCCGATGCCGAACTACTCCAACTGTTATTACATTCCATAGCCCTTTTTCTTAATACATTAAATCCTTTTTTATCCGCATAGCCCTCAAGAGCTCGCCAAACGGTATTTTCCATATCGTGAGCATTATAGTTAGAAAATGTAAATCCATTCCCCTGCCCGTCTCCGCTGTCTTTTACCGTATCATTAAGTCCGCCTGTTTCCCTGACAATGGGAATTGTACCGTATCTTAAAGATACTAACTGTGCAAGACCACAGGGCTCACTTTTGCTGGGCATAAGGAACAAGTCTGAACCGGCATAAATCTTGTGAGCAAGTTTCGGGTCAAACCCTAATTTAAGTCCGAATTTATCAGGATATTTTTTACTCATATCATAGAAAAATGTTTCAAATTCCCATTCTCCCGAGCCTAAAATAACAAATTGGACATCAGCCTTAATCAGTTCTTCAAATACACATTTAACAAGGTCAATCCCCTTGTGTCCCACAAGTCTTGTAACCATACCGATAACAGCAACATCCGACTGAGGCAGTCCCATTTCTTTTTGAAGCTCGGATTTATTTATTGCCTTATTTTTTAGTGTTTTTACACTGAAATTCTTATATATTAAATTATCGGTTTCGGGATTATAAACATCGTAATCAATTCCGTTTACAATTCCCGTTAATTTATAGGTAAACTGCTTAAGTATATTATCAAGTCCGTGGGCATAATAGGGCTCTAAAATTTCGTTTGAATAGGTTGGAGATACGGTGGTTACCTTATCGGCACATTGTATTCCGCCCTTCATAAAGTTTACACATCCGTCATACTCCACAATGCTTTGGCAACCCTCCGGCAAACCCAGAACATCACCGTAAAGCTCCATACCGTACTTGCCTTGATACTGAATATTGTGAATAGTAAATACTGTTTTTATATCGGCGTAGAACGGGTCTTGCTTATACATTTGGGTTAGGAAAACAGGCACAAGTGCAGTTTGCCAATCGTTACAATGAATAACATCGGGTTTAAAACCGATATGAGGTATTATTTCAAGTACGGCACGGGAGAAAAATGTATATCTTTCGGCATCGTCATAATAACCGTATAAACCGTCTCTCTTAAAATAATACTGATTGTCTATAAAGTAGTAAATAACCCCGTCAAGATGTGCTTCAAACACACCGCAATACTGTCTTCTCCAGGAAACGGGTACTGTTATATTACAAACAAAGGTCATTTGTTCCTTTAATTCCTTTGGAATAGTGTCATAATAAGGCATTACAACCCTTGAGCCCACAAGACGCTTTCTAAGTGCTTTAGGCAATGCTCCCGAAACATCGGCAAGACCTCCCGACATTGCAAAAGGATAAGCCTCGCTTGTTGCAAATAATATTTTCATATTCTTCTCCTAAATATACTGATTTTTCTTGATTATAAAGGCTTTTCTTTTTGTTCCGCATATAGGCTCTGTATTTCCGATAACTGCATTTTTATCCGAAACCACATACTTGACCTTTGCGTTTTCTCTTACCTCTACACCTTGAGCTAAAATGCTGTTTTCCACAACGGCACCCTTTCTTACTCTTACCCCTCTGAAAAGAATGCAGTTTTTAACCGTTCCGTCAATAATACAGCCATCGGCAACAAGGCTGTTTTTAACATTAGAATGAGTGCCGTATCTCGTTGGCATATCATCTCTTGTTTTGGTGAAAATAGGTCGTTCTCGATTAAATAAATCATCACGGACGGATTTTTCAAGCAACATCATATTATTTTCAAAATACGATTTTCTGCAATCCATTAATGCCGCAAAACCGCTATGTTCAAAGCCGTAAATATTATAATCGTTAACCTTATTCATAATAATATCCGATATGGTTATTTCGGCTTTTTCATTTAGTGTGGAATTTACCATACTGTTAAATACCGTCTTATTGAAAATCCCTATACCGATGGTATAATCGCCTTCGCCCTTTAAATCCGTAATCTCGGCATTTATTACCCTTCCCGACTCGTTTAAATTAAGCTTTATTGTATTTTTGAATTTATCGGGACTATGGGCTTTTCTGTAAACAAAACTGACATCCGCTTCCTTTTCGGCGTGAAAATTAATAAGAGAAGTAATGTCCACATTAGCAATTGTTCCGGAATCGCAAACAATAACATATTCGCAATTTGTACGGTTGACATATTCGGTTGCTCTGACAGCGGAATCCACATATCCGTTATGCTTTCTTGAACCCATAATATACGGCGGAACTATGGAAAGGCCTCCGTTTTTTCGGTCAAGGTCCCAATAAATACCGCTTCCCACATGGTCCATTAGTGAACGGTAATTTGCGTTTGTAACAATACCGATGTCCGAAATTCCTGCATTAACAAGGTTTGAAAGGGTAAAATCAATAAGTCTGTATCTTCCGCCGAAGGGCAAAGATGCCATAGAACGATTTGCGGTCAATTCTTTTAATGCCTCGTCGTTTGAATTTGAAAAAATAACCGCAGTTATTGCTGATGCTCTCATTTAACTTCCCCCTTTAAAACATTTTCTTTTATCATTTGTTTAGCGCCGATTTTTACATTTTTTCCAATGGTTTTTCCTTCGCCGATTACCGAAATTCCCCAATCATCGCCACCGTCAAATCCGGGTTCTTCCCCTATCTGTGCATTTTCTTCAATTACAGAATTTTCTCCGATAATTGCGTACTTAACCTTAGCACCCTTTTTAATTACTGCTCCGGGCATTACAAGTGAATACTCAACACTTGCCCCTTCTTCAACCGTAACATTTTCATAAAGAATAGAATAATCTATGTTGCCTTCAACCAAGCAACCGGCAGTAATAAGTGAATTTTCAACATTAGCGGTGTCGGTAATATGTTGGGGTGGCAAAGCGTTGGTTCGGGAATATATCTTCCAATTGGAATCGGATAAATTAAGATGAATTTTAGGATTAAGTAAATCCAAGTTCGCCTCCCATAACGAATCAATGGTACCAACATCTTTCCAATAATCCGAAAAACGATACACTATCAGCTTTTCTCCGGCATTCAACATTGCGGGAATAACATCTTTGCCGAAATCATTTGAAGAATCCTTGTTTTTTTCGTCAGCCTCAAGGTACTCTTTTAATTTATCATAAGAAAAAACATAAATTCCCATAGATGCTAAATTGCTTTTGGGCTTTTCGGGTTTTTCCTCGAATTCATAAATAGTACCGTCGGCAGTAGCATTCATAATACCGAAGCGGGATGCCTCATCAAGAGGAACCTCCATAACCGAAATAGTACAAGCAGCGCCGGAATCCTTATGAGCTTTTATCATTTTCGAGTAATCCATTTTGTAAATATGGTCTCCCGACAATATGATAACATATTTTGGATTATATCTTTTTATAAATCCTAAATTTTGGTAAATTGCATTTGCGGTACCTCTATACCAATCTCCGCCTTTTTTTCCCTGATAAGGCTGCAAAATATGAGCTCCGCCGTTTGACCTATCAAGGTCCCAAGGCTTTCCCGAGCCGATATAATCATTAAGCTCCAGCGGTTTATACTGGGTTAAAATTCCAACAGTATCAATACCGGAATTTATACAGTTGGAAAGAGGAAAATCTATAATTCTGTATTTTCCGCCGTAAGGTACTGCAGGTTTTGCGATTTTACCGGTGAGAACTCCGAGTCTTGAACCTTGTCCTCCTGCCAAAATCATCGCTACACATTTCTTATTCGTCATATTACTACCATTTCTTTCTAAGGCGCATTATATTGTGCCTTTAAATTATTAAGACATTCTACTTTTTTGATTTTTGGTGCTTTGTCGGCGCTTTGTAATATGTTACCGACATAGGCGGTATTTCCAACGAAACCGAATTATCATATCCGTGCATAGAAATTTCTTCACTCTTTACAGCGGAAAGCTTTTCGGTTGTACCGCCGAATTTTGTGTAATCACTGCAAAATATAGGTCTGTAACTCCCCTTTCTCGGTACTCCTATGCGGTAATTTTCTCTCTTTACCGGAACAAAATTACATACAACTATTATTTCGTTACCCTCTTTATCAATTCTTCTAAAAGAAATAATACTTTGTAAATTATCGTCATTGGAAATCCAAGAATATCCCTCCCAAGAATAATCAATTTCAAACAGAGGTGTGGTTTTTAAATAAAGAGTATTTAGTTCTTTTACATATTTTTGCATGGCTTTATGAGTGTCGTATTCAAGCAAAAACCAATCAAGAGGCTGTTCGTAATTCCACTCAATAAACTGTGCAAATTCCTGTCCCATAAACAGTAACTTTTTACCTGGATGAGCCATCATATAAGCATAAAATGCTCTTAAATTGTTAAACTTTTGTTCGTATTCGCCCGGCATTTTATTAATCATTGAGCACTTTCCGTGTACAACTTCATCGTGGGAAATGGGCAAACAAAAATTTTCGGAAAAAGCATAAAAGAAAGAAAATGTCAGACAATCGTGATTGTTTTTTCTGAACAATGGGTCTAACGACATATAACGAAGCATATCGTTCATCCAACCCATATTCCACTTGAAATTAAAGCCCAAACCTCCGTCGTGAGGGGGTTTTGTAACAAGGGGCCAAGCGGTGGATTCTTCGGCAATCATCATTAAATTGGGATTGGCATTAAAAGCGGCTATATTAAGTTGTTTCAAAAATTCCACAGCCTCAAGATTTTCTCTTCCGCCGTAGGAATTAGGAAGCCACTCCCCGTCTTTTCTATCGTAATCAAGATAAAGCATTGATGCCACCGCATCAACCCTTAATCCGTCAATGTGGTATTCCTTAAGCCAAAAAACGGCACTTGATATTAAAAAACTCATTACCTGAGGTTTACCGTAGTCAAAAACGCAGGTTCCCCATTCTCTATGTTCTCCTTTTCTCGGGTCGGAATACTCATAGCAGGGTGTTCCGTCAAATCTATACAGTCCGAATTCATCCTTTGGAAAATGCGCCGGTACCCAATCAAGAATTACGCCGATTCCGTTTTCGTGCATAATATCAACAAATTCTTTAAAATCGTCCGGTGTTCCGTATCTTGATGTGGGTGCAAAATATCCCGTAACCTGATATCCCCAAGAGCCTTCAAACGGATGTTCCGTTACAGGTAACAATTCCACATGGGTATATCCCATTTTCTTAACATAAGAGGATAATTTATTTGCAAGAGTAATATAATCAAAGCGGTTGCCGTCATCAAAACAGTCCCAAGAACCGATATGAACTTCGTATATGTTAATGGGAGATTCATATATGTTTTTATCTGATAAATCTTTTTTCCAAGCGGAATCACGCCATTTGTGTTTTTTATCCTTGTAGATTTTGGAGGCATTTTTCGGTGCCGTTTCAAAATGTCTTGCAAAGGGGTCGCTTTTAAGAACTACATTACCCTCATTTGAGGTTATGGCATATTTATATACATCGAAGTCATTAATCCCCGAAATAGTAGTTTCCCATACTCCGTTTTGGGTAGCGGTCATAACATCGGCATTTACATCCCAACCGTTAAAGTCCCCCACAACACTAACCCTATTGGCATTAGGCGCCCAAACTCTGAAGACAGCCGTTTTTCCTTTTATAAAAGAGCCTAAATATTTATAAAGGTCTGCTTTTATATATGAGTCAAAATTATTAAAATAGGCATCCATCTATCATTAACCTCTTTTCTTTTATACAACCATACTTATTATAACAACATCTTTACAATTTTTCAATGATTTTTATAGAAATTTAGCAATATATATAATTTGATTTACCCGATTTTTGTGCAACCATTACAAAATACGACTATTTTCTTCTTATAGAACGGCATTTTAAATCTAAACCGCCGCATCTTTATTAAAAACAGTTTTCACAAGCACGGTTTCTTCCCCGATAACTGCAATGTCTTCAAATGGGATAATAATGTCTTTTTGTTTGCCTAAAAGACCGAACAATCTCAAACTTCCCGAAATTACAATAGAAATGAGTTTACCCGAATCGGTATCGAGTATAACATCACCTATGTATCCCAAAACAAATCCGTCATTCAGACAAACAACCTGTTTATTTCTCAATTCATCAATACTGCAAGTCATATAATCCCTCAAATCACTTTAATTTTGCTCTTATTATTATATGTTTTTTCAGTTTAAAATAAAACTTGACTTTTAATTTTTAATACTGTAATATTGTATTAGTACATTCATACAGTTGTATGGGAGGTGGAGATTTGTCCTGGAGTTTTAATTCAAAAGCACCTATTTTTTCGCAAATAACAGAAATAATATCCCTTAAAATAATTAAAGGTGAATATAAATGCGGAGAAAAGTTGCCCTCCGTCAGAGATTTCGCCTTTGAAGCCGGTGTAAATCCAAATACAGTCCAGAGAAGTCTTTCCGAAATAGAAAATCTCGGACTTATTGTTTCTCGTTGGGGAGACGGAAGTTATATCACCGACAATCAGGAAATCATTAATAAAACAAGACAGGAATATGCCGACAAGATAATTAATGATTTTATCAAGTCGATGCATGATATAGGTATTGATAATAAGGATATTATCCAAATTATTAAATCAAAGTAACAAGAAAGGAAATGTTTATGGAGAATATTATGGAATGTATCGGGCTTACAAAAAAGTATAAGAACCAACCCGCCTTAAACAATCTTAATATGGCAATTAAAAAAGGTAGAATAGTTGGTTTACTGGGCCCTAACGGAAGCGGCAAAACCACATTTATTAAATTAGCAAACGGTCTTTTAACTCCCACCTTCGGAAAAATGACAATTGACGGTATGGATATCGGAGAAGAAACCAAGAAAATTGTTTCCTATCTTCCCGACCATAATTTTTTAACACCCTGGATGACGGTTGAACAAATGATGGGATATTTCGAGGATTTTTATAATGACTTTTCCCGAAACAAAGCCGAATCAATGCTTATTAGTTTGAACATTAATCCAAAATCAAAAATCAAGACTCTGTCAAAAGGAACGCAGGAAAAAGTTGCTTTAATTCTTGTAATGAGCCGAAAAGCACAGCTTTACTTATTAGACGAACCTATCGCCGGTGTCGACCCTGCAACGAGAGATTATATTTTAAGAACAATCATAGGAAACTATAACCCTCAGGCAACCGTTATTATTTCAACCCACTTAATAAGTGATGTTGAAAATGTGCTAAATGATGTTATATTTATCAACAACGGAGATATAGTGCTATGTGATACGGTTGACAACATAAGAGAGCAACACGGTATGAGTGTTGACGAATATTTTAGGGAGGTATTCAGATGTTAAAGAAACTTTACAAACATGAATTTTATTCCCTTTACAGAATACTTATTCCCTTATATGCCGTACTTATTGCACTTGCCGGAATAATTAAGATAACAAATCTAATCGGCTCGGACAATGCTGTAAACAGGATTATCAACGGGCTTTCAATCACACTTTCCACTGTTTCGACAATTTCGGTATTTATTGTAGGTTTTGTAATTGTTGTGGTTCGTTTTTATCAAAATCTTCTTGGTAAGCAGGGGTATTTAACCTTCACCCTTCCCTTTACCGCAACAAAACACATAATTTGCAAATTAGTTTGCGGTGTTACAGTAACTATAACCAATGTTTTCGCAACATTTCTTTCGCTGTTCATTATCTTTTCGGGTACCGATGTAATAAACGAATTGATTAAATCCATCAAGGAAGGCTATTATGAGACTACTGCATATATCGGCGTTACAAAACTTAATATAATGATTGCTGAATTTGCAATTATACTTATTTTATCCGCTTTTACTTCCCTATTAATGTATTATGCCTGTATGTCCATCGGTCAACAGTTTAAAAACAGAATATTCGCTTCAATAATTGCTTATTTTTGTATTTATGCCGCTTGGCAGTTTATCAGTTCGATTTTCTTGGCAGTGGGAACCTTGACTAATACATTTAATCCCGAATCTCTTGACAGTTCCTCCGTTTTTGCTTTATCTCAGGGATTTATAATTTTTATTATTGCTTTAATGTTAGCACAAGGGATATTATACTTCTTTGTAACCCGATATTTTTTAACAAAAAAACTGAATTTAGAATAAATTTTTTAAAACCGGACTTAAAAATCCGGTTTTATTTATATTTCACCAATACTCGGCATAAAATATATTGGGTGATGAATATGATATTAAAATTTAATTTAAAAAAATTTATCGTTTCTTTGTTAATTCCTTTAGCGGTAGGAGGCTTGTCTGCACTGATAACAAAAGATGATATGGATATTTATAAAGATGTTATCCGTCCGCCTCTTTCACCGCCGTCTATAGTTTTTCCCATCGCTTGGAGTATATTATACATTCTAATGGGAATATCCTTTTATTTAGTATGGCAAAAAGAAGACAAATATCTTGATAAAACCAAAGCATATCTTTTTTTCGTATCAGGATTAATTTTTAATTTTTTATGGACTCCCATTTTCTTTTCGGCAAAACTCTATCTTATGGCATTTTTCATTTTGCTTTTCCTATTATCATCAGTAATATTAATGATTGTAAGCTATTATAAGATTTCAAAACCGGCGGCATTTCTTCAAATACCCTATTTATTATGGTTGCTGTTTGCCGGATATCTCAATATGGGAATTTATCTTTTGAATTAACACAATAGCTTGTAAAAAAACCAAGATTCACGGTAAAATGTGGGTCTTGGTTTTTCCCTGCATAATCTAAAACAAATACTCTCTTAGTGCATATAAAAAATTTAAAAAATTAAAAAATCGTCAAAAAATTTGTTGACAAGCTAATGCCGTAATGGTATAATGTCATAGCCGCCTGTTAAGGTGATTGTATGCGAGTGTGCTGGAATAGGCAGACAGGCACGTTTGAGGGGCGTGTGTCCACGACGTACGGGTTCAAGTCCCGTCACTCGCACCATATCGAGTATTCATAAGGGATTTAACCTATGGATACTCGATTTTTTATGCTTTGATACGGATTTTATGTAGGTCGCAGGCGTGATGCCTGCGGCCTTTTGCAATACTATGAAAGTTTTGCAAAAGCGGTTTGCTATGCTCCGAGAGGTTCGGTGAGGTACTCCACCGATACACCTTTTCGGGTATCGGCTCTCACATGGGGCCTCGGGGCAATGTCTGGTAGTTCTACATAACCCACAAAGCGGTAATAGATTATGATTCTTTGTGTTCGGTCTTTGCCTTTGCCCTCGGTTTCAAATACCTCAATGCGGTCTATGAGTTCACGAAGAAGCGGTGCAGTCAGCTTGTCCATCTGCATAAACAGTCGGATTGCCTCAGTAAAATTACTACGGTCTTTTTCGTACTGTCCCGACTCGGAAAGCTTTTGACGAAGCATAGATATTTTGCTTTTCAGTTCCATACGCTCTGCTTCATACTTGTGAGAGAGCTGCATAAACCATTCGTCACTCACCTTACCGGTAGCATTGTCCTCATAAAGCTTTTCGTAGAGATTCGATACCGTTTCGTTTCTTACGATTGCCTTTTGAATCTCCTCCTCGTTGCACCTCTTTTCCTTGAGAAGCTCCTTGTCGGTCTTTTGGGCAAGTAGTTCGGCAAAGGCATGGTCCATGTGTTCCTTTATTTTTTCCACGA
>DCIE01000052.1 GCA_002315765.1 Ruminococcaceae bacterium UBA1734 | reverse complement strand
TTACAAAGCTTATGAAAGAGCATAGTGAGCTTACTCCTCTTGTGGAAAAATTCCGTGAATATAAAACTGCGGTTAAGGACGAACAAGAGGCTTTAGAACTGCTTGAGGGCGGTGGGCTTGATAAAGAATTTAAGGAACTTGCGGAGGAAGAATTGCAGGATGCTAAAGCTCGAAAAGAAAGTGCCTCCGAAGAACTTAAGATATTACTTTTGCCTAAAGACCCTAACGACTCAAAAAATGTGGTTGTGGAAATAAGAGCCGGAACCGGCGGAGAAGAATCGGCACTTTTTGCCGCTTCCCTTTTCCGTATGTACTCAATGTATGCCGCCACACATAACTTCACCATTGATATTACCAATGTGAACGAAACCGAACTGGGCGGATACAAGGAAATCAGTTTTATGATTGAGGGCAACGGCGCTTACTCAAGGTTTAAGTACGAAAGCGGTACCCACCGTGTTCAGCGTGTTCCCGATACCGAAACCCAAGGTCGAGTTCATACCTCGGCTGTTACCGTGGCGGTTATGCCGGAGGCTGACGATGTTGAAATTGAAATTAACCCTGCCGACCTTAAAATCGACACCTTCCGTTCTTCCGGCGCAGGCGGTCAGCACATTAACAAAACATCTTCCGCTATTCGTGTTACCCATATTCCCACAGGTACCGTAGTTGAATGTCAGGACGAACGAAGCCAATATAAGAATAAGGACAAAGCACTTAGAGTTTTAAAGGCAAGACTTTTTGATGCCGCTAAAAAAGAGCACGATGATGCTATTGCTTCCGACCGCCGTTCACAGGTAGGTTCCGGCGACCGAAGCGAAAGAATAAGAACCTATAATTTCCCCCAAGGCAGATTGACAGACCATCGAATCGGTCTTACTTTATATCGCCTTGAACAGGTTATGAACGGCGATTTGGACGAAATTATTGACGGACTCATCACCTTCTACCGTACCGAAGCCTTAAAGGAACAAGGAAATCAGTAAAGGAAGTTTTCAGGGTGAATAACACCGTAAAAGAGATTAATACGAAGCGCCTTGATATTATTTCGGGCGATTATGAAAAATGTATAGAAGAAGCCTCTCGGATACTGAAAAACCAAGGCATTGTAGCCGTTCCAACCGAAACGGTTTACGGTCTTGCGGCATCGGCTTTTTCCGACTATGCCATAAAAAAGGTTTTCGAGGCAAAGGGAAGACCTCAGGACAATCCCTTGATTGTTCATATCAGCAATATGGATATGCTTGAAAGCATCGCAAAAAGCATACCTGAAAGTGCGAGAAAATGCGCCGAAAAATTTTGGCCCGGACCTTTTACTATGGTTTTGGAAAGAAAGCCCGTTATCGCCCAAAGCGTTTGCGGAGGACTTGACACGGTGGCTGTCCGAATGCCCTCTGAAAAGTCTATTCGGGATATAATCGACTGTTCGGGACTTCCTCTTGCCGCACCTTCGGCTAACATTTCCGGCGCTCCGAGTCCCACAACATTTTCCCATGTTTTGGCCGATTTAGACGGCAAGATTGATGCGGTTGTTTGCGGCAACACCTGCGAGGTAGGAGTGGAGTCCACAGTTGTTGCTCTCTTCGGCGAAAAGCCAAGACTTTTAAGACCGGGGGCTGTAACCCTTGAGCAGTTAAAAGAAGTTTTGCCTGATATAGAGGTTGACAAGGCTATTTTAAGCCAACCCGAGGCAGGAAAGAAAGTGGCTTCTCCGGGAATGAAGTATAAGCACTATGCTCCGAAAACCGACTCTTTTTTGGTTGAGGGAAGCAGTAAAGCTTTCGGCGATTTTGTAAATAAAAAAGAAAATTGCCTTGCCCTTTGTTTTAAGGAAGACGAGGAATTTATTACCGCAAAGAAAATGATTTACGGCACAAAAAATGACGAGTCCACCCTTGCAAAAAATGTTTTCGGTGCCCTTCGAGATGTGGACGGTATGGGAGTTTCGGCAGTTTACATCCACGCACCTTCAAAGTCGGGTGTAGGACTTGCGGTATATAACCGACTTATTCGTGCCGCCGCATTCAGGGTGATAGAATTATGACAAAAATAATCGGTCTTACAGGTCCCACCGGTTCGGGAAAAACTATAATTTCGGATACGGCAAAAGAACAAAATATCAAGGTTGTCGACTGCGATATAGTTGCCCGAAAAGCCGTAGAAAAGGGCACAAGAGGACTTGAAGCCCTAATAGGTGTTTTTTCGGCGGATATTTTAAACCCGGATGGTACTTTAAACCGGAAAGCTCTTGCAAAAAAAGCCTTTTCCTCGGCGGAAAATACCGAACTTTTAAACAAAACTCTCTTTCCTTTTATAACCGAACTTGTAAAAAAAGAAATAGAAGGCAGTGCTGTATTACTTGATGCGCCAACCCTTTTCGAAAGCGGTCTTGACAGCATTTGCACGGCGGTGATTGCAGTTTTGGCAGACAAAGAATTACGGCTAAGGCGAATAATGGAACGGGATAAAATTTCCGAAAACGATGCGCTTCTCAGGATGAACGCAGGAAAACCGGATAAGTTTTACAAAGAAAAGACTCCGTATATCGTATATAACAACGGCGATATGGCAAAATATAAGAATGAAATAAAAAAATTACTTAAATCTCTATTGGAGGAATAATTATGTCAGAAAAAGTAACAGCAAAAGAACTATCGAAAAAGTTATTTGCAAACAAGAAAAACGGACTTTTAACCGTAAGCAACGAAGAAATCGACCTTGCGGAGAAATACTGTGCCGGTTATAAAGCATTTTTAAACAGTGCGAAAACCGAAAGAGAGGCTGTGTCCGCTGCTATTGCTTTAGCAGAAAAGAACGGCTTTGTACCCTTTTGCAGAAACAAAGAATACAAACCGGGCGAAAAGGTCTATTTTAACAACCGCGGAAAGACAATAGCCTTGGCCGTTATTGGAAAAGAGCCTTGCGAAAAGGGAATTAACATAACTGCCGCACACATTGACTCTCCCCGCCTTGACCTTAAACCCAATCCGCTATACGAGGAAATTGAACTCGGCTTGTTTAAAACCCATTACTACGGCGGTATCAGGAAATATCAGTGGCCTACCACTCCCCTTGCTCTCCACGGAGTTTTCGCCTTGAAGGACGGCACAAAAATCAATGTTTGCTTAGGTGAAGACGAAAGCGACCCGAAATTTGTTGTAAACGACCTTTTGCCCCACTTGGCTTCCGAGCAGTCAAAGAGGACCTTGGCGGAGGGAATAAAGGGAGAAGAGCTTAATGTTTTAGTCGGAAGCTGTCCCTTTAAAGATGACGAAGGCAGCGAACTTGTGAAGCTTAATATTATGAGGCTTCTAAACGAGAAGTACGGCATTACCGAAGACGACTTTTTATCGGCAGAACTTGAAATGGTACCTGCCTTTAAGGCTTGTGATATTGGTTTTGACCGTTCTATGATAGGTTCTTACGGTCAAGACGACCGTGTTTGCGCATATCCGGCTCTTACCGCTGTTTTCGCCGTAAACAATCCCGAAAAAACCGCCCTTGCCATTCTTGCAGATAAGGAAGAAATCGGTTCCTGCGGAAACACGGGACTTGAGTCCGACTTTTTAGGACATGTTATCGGCGACCTTACCAAAATGCAGGGCGGAGACCCCTCGGTTGCCATTAGAAATTCCCGTTGTCTGTCGGCCGATGTTAATGCCGGAATGGACCCCACCTTCCAAGATGTTTTTGAGAGAAGAAACGCAAGTCGCCTGAACTACGGAGTTGTTGTTACAAAATACACCGGTGCAAGAGGTAAAGCCGGAACCAGCGATGCTTCGGCTGAATATGTGGCCGAAATCAGAAATATGCTTGACAGCAACAATATTGTATGGCAAACAGGCGAACTGGGCAAGGTTGACATAGGCGGCGGCGGAACCGTTGCCGTATATATTGCAAATATGGGTATTGATGTGGTTGATTTGGGAGTTCCGGTTCTTTCAATGCACGCACCCTTTGAAACCACCGCAAAGTTAGATGTTTATATGTGCTATCGTACCATGCACCTTTTTATGCAGGGTTAAAGCTTGAAAGATAAGTTTGAAAGATAAATCTTCCAAACTTTAAAAATTATAACGGCGCCGTTTTTCTCGCCTCTTACGAGGCAACCGAAAAACATGGCATATTATGACCATTCCTTTCATTGGTCATTTGTGCCTTGTAGCGAAGCGAAAAGGAATGGTCATAAATATGAAACTTAAACGAAATATTATTATTAAATTTCTCTGTCTTTTGCTTGTTTCGGTCTTTACGGCGGGATTTTTTTCGGGTTGCTCGGGAAGCGACTCGGACACATATATTTATATAAACATTTCCGAAAAGCCTACATTCATCGACCCGCAAATTGCCAAGTCCGATGAAGAGCTTATGATTGTGCGAAATATTTTTGAGGGGCTTTTAAGAAAGAACAATAAAGGTGAGATTGTTTGCGGAGTATGCGAGTCTTACAATAAAAACGGACTTGTTTACACCTTTAATTTAAAAAAAGACCTGGTTTGGTCGGACAATACACCCCTTACCGCAAACGACTTTGTTTTTGCCTTTAAAAGAGCCGTTACAAATAATGTAGAAGCGCCTTTTGTAAACAGACTTTTTGCCGTAAAAAACGCAAAATCGATATATTCGGGAAAGGCAAAGGCTTCCTCTCTCGGTGTCAAGGCCTTGGATGATTATACACTTAAAATCACCCTTGCAAAGGAAGACAAAAACTTTTTAGACACCCTTACTACCTCTATATGTATGCCCTGTAACCAAGCCTTTTTCAATGAATGCGGAGGAAAATACGGTCTGGATGCGGAAAATATAATTTCCAACGGCTCGTATTATCTGAAAAAATGGAATCCCGACGAGTTCGGTATTCGTCTTTTAAAGAACCAAGCCTACAAGGGAAGCTTTACGGCAAAAAACGGTGCTGTTTTCATATCCTCCAACGAAGAAGAAACCGCAAAAACCCTTTTCCAAAAGGAAATTACCGATGTGGCTTTTGTTAAAAACGAGGATTTGGACCAAGTAAAACAAACCGGTACCCAATGTTATTCTCTTCAGAACATTTGTTGGTTTTTGTCTGTTGGAAAGGATTATGAAAAAAGTGTCAGAAAAAGCCTTTTAACCGCCGTTTCAGAGGACTCGTATAAAGATAAATTAGGCGCCGGATTTTCGGTTGCCACATCCTTATATCCCGGTATTTTAAATCAAAACAAATCGGTTGGTAAAAAGGGTTTCCCTACATACAATCTTAAAAAATCTATGGAAATATTTTCGGATTATGTCGCCTCGCTTGATGACAGGCAATTCCCCTCTGCAACCCTTTATTACTACGATAATCCGGGAATACTTCCTGCCGTCAGGGGACTTTTGGGGCATTGGCAACAAAATCTTTGTGCTTTTGTAAATATTACCCCTGCAAAAAATCCTAAAGAGCTTGTAGGGCAACTAAAGGATAACGACCTACAGTTCGCCTTATTCCCCGTTAAAGCAACCTCCGAAAATGTAAAAGAATACTTGCTTAATTTTAAATCTTACAGCGGAAATACGGCAACTGTTCAACAAAAGCTTTTAGAGAATTACACCCTTTATCCCATTGCTTTTGAAAACACAAACATTTGCTATCGTAGCGTTATAAAAGACCTTTATATCAACGGCGAAAACGGATATATTGACTTTTCTTTTGCTACAAAAAGCTAAGTAAAAACCTCTTTGTTTCCTTGACAAAACAGAGAGTAAATTATATAATATTTTTGGCGATTTTCCCGTGAAAAAAGCAAAAAATATACTATTTTATTTGAAGGACGTGCTATTATGAACGCCAAGCTTGACGCTTACATTAAAGAGAATTTTCCGAAAACCATTCGTTCCAACAAGGAGGACAACGGCACCTTAATCGGTTTGCCTAATCCTTACAATGTTCCCAGCATTGCCGACCGCTTTCAGGAAATGTACTATTGGGATACATATTTTCTAAACAGAGGCCTTATTATTGAGGGCTGGACCGAACAGGCTAAAAACAATGTTGAAAATATGTTTTTCCTTATTAACAAATACGGCTTTATGCCCAACGGAAACAGAACTTTTTATCTTCACAACTCACAGCCTCCTTTCCTCTCAATGATGGTTGACGACATTTATGCCGAAATTAAGGACAAAGACTGGCTTAAAAATGCTTATGATGTTCTCGTAAAAGAATACGAATTTTGGGATACCAAGCGCAAATCCCCTATCGGACTTACTATGTACACCGGAAATACACAAATGGCTATTGACGAAGGAATGTATAAGGGCTTTATTGACCGTATCGGCAAACGCCCCGAAAACAAAACCGATGCTCAACTTTCTTGCCAGTATGTTGCAATTTGCGAAAGCGGTTGGGACATTAATCCCCGTTTTGATTTCCATGTTGAAGATTTCGTTTCGGTTGAGCTTAACTCTCTTATGTACGGCTTTGAGAAGAATATGGCGAAGTTCTGCGATATTTTGGGAATTGAAGGAACGGACTCTTGGAACAAGAAAGCCGACGACCGCTTGGCTCTTATGACAAAATATATGCTTAAGGACAATATTTTCTACGATTACGATTTCACCAACAAGGTTATAAGCGATAAATTCTCCTGTGCATCCTACTACGGTATGGCTGTCGGTATGCTGAACGATGTTCAGGCAAAGGCTCTTGCAGATAACCTTCATCGCATTGAAACCGATTACGGTATTGCCGTTACCGAAAATTGGTATGATAAGGATGTTTATCATTATCAGTGGCAGTATCCTAACGGTTGGGCTCCTATGCAAAACCTTGTTATGCAGGGACTTATGAAATACGGCTACACCGAAGATGCAAAGAGAGTTGCAAGAAAGTACGCCGATTTGGTTGAACGCAACTTTGAGGCAAACGGCAACCTTTGGGAAAAATACAATGTTGTTACCGGTGGTATTGATATTGCAGACGAAAGCTCCGACAGACACGCAACTATGCCTCCTATGATGGGTTGGACTGCCGGTGTTTATATAGAAGCTTGTGAACTTCTTAAAAAGTTAGGTGAATAATTTGAAGGCTTTATTTATCGGCGCACATAACGACGACTGCGAATTTAATGCCGGAGGCGTTGCCGCCCTTCTCTCAAAAAAAGGCTGGGACATTCTTTTCGTCAATCCTGCTTGTATTTGGCACGGAGAAAACATTACAAAAGAAACAAGAAACGAATGGGAAAAGCAAGAATATAAGGCGGCGGAAATTCTGGGCGCAAAAAAGATTATCACCGGCGATAGATACCAAGGACTTTTTCAGCCATCAGCCGAAGAAATTAAAAATCTTGCCAAGATAATTGTTGATTTTATGCCTGATATAGTATTCATCCATTTTCCGAAAGATAATCATATTGAGCATAGGGCAGTAGCCGAGATTTCCGAAAAGGCTCTTTGTCTTGCCCATGTCAAGGGAACAAAAATCAAAGAAATATATGCGTTTGAAGCCGGTGCCGACCAAACATCCGATTTCTTTAAGCCCGATTTCTTTATTGATATCAGTTCGGTTACGACAACCCTTAACGAAAGTCTTATGTGTTATAACCAAAACACCGCACAAGGCGAGGGACTTTGCCACTACAAAGATATTTTGGCTAAATTCCGTGGCAGTCAGGCTTTAATTTCCTCTGCCGAGGCATTTAAAATCGTAAAGTATCCTAACAACAACGAGGACTTTTTATTACGACAAACTTTAGAAGATTATTTCCATTGGTGCGGAAACGGAATGTATCCCGCTTTCGGAGAGTATTACTTTTAAAATAATACAAGCTGTGCCTTGTGCATGGCTTGTATTTTTTATGTGCAACATTAATATTCCACCGCATTAAGCGATGGATATTAATTTATTTACCATTAAGTATTCGCTTTCGAATCCCTTTCTCTACATAAAAAATTAAGAGAAAACTCCGTAAAGGCGTTTTCTCTTAATTGGCACGCTGAAAGGACAGTTACAATCATTATGTGATCGCTACTTATTGATTTTGAATATTTTATGCTCTTCTGTTCCACCGGTTTTGAAAACAACATACTTATCATTCATATACACAAAATTATTATGGTCATCACCGCTTGCAAGAATTTCACCTTTATCGTTTATTAAGTACGCATTTTCATACTTATAAATTAAAGCAAGATTTGTGGTAGAAATAAATTCCGTACAGAAAAACGCCACTTTCGTGCCCGAAAATGTGCTTCCGGAAACGGTTCCGTTGAATTGACCGAGTTTTGTGCCTTTTTTATCTATTATAAAAACATTATTGTTTGTATCAACCGCAATAGCTCGGTTGTTTACGAAGTTTGCAATGTATTTATACTCGTTACACTCTATCCCAACATTTCCTTTAAGGTCAATCGTTCCCCATGTTCCGTATTTGCATACCGTAGCAACACCGTCGGAATACGCGCCGACATAATCGTATTTACACTCAATAACAGTCTTTCCTGTTTTAATGTTCATAAGTCCCCACAAACCATTGTCGTTCATTATGTTTACATAACCATTTTTTGGGAAAATCACTTTTTTGAAATCTATTTCCTGATAACCGCTAACATAAGTAGAACTATTGTAGACACCAAAGTTCACTACGCCGTACGCAGACGTTGCTGTTGATAAAACTTTTTCCGCATCATATTTTGCAACAAGATTGCCATTAACATCAAAAAGGAAAAACCGTCTTTTTACAGTGCCCGCATCATTTAACTCGCCGTCGAGTATTCCATGCAATCCAACACCTTGGAAACCGTTTTCGTTATATGCAAATGACGGCAATGCTAAACCGATATAAGAATTATTTCCGATTTTCCCATTTGGAACAGATAATATTGTTTTGCTAAACTGGTTGTTTTTATCTAAAACGCAGGCAAAATAATCGTAAGACATGCTTCCGGTTGATTTCGCTTGAGTTAAACTAGCAACCAATTCACCGTTTAAGCTTCCGGAGACAGCGGAAAACGCTTTAGTTTCGAGGGTTTTATTTCCGTTTTTATCAATAAATATGTCATTTCCGGAATCATACATATAGCCTTTATCTTCAAAAAAGTTATACAAAGACGATTCGCAATTTTCTATTACCGGTTTTCCGTTTTGGTTAACAATACCGTATTTTTTATTATAAGAAAACGGAATATATAAATCTCCGTCGCCCGGAGTATACATTGCGCCAGATAAACTAATATTCTTGCCGGTTATTGGTCCACTGAGTTTTATTTCAGTCAATGTTGTCGATTTTGATTCGGAGTTTTCCTGCGAAATTGAACTCGTCGCATCGGGGGAATCGGAATTTTTTCTACTGAATGAATTGCTTTCTCCTTCACCGCAGCCGCAAAGTGACAGCAATAATAAACATGCAATAATTACTGAAAATATTTTTTTCATAACAAATAACCTCCAACTAAATATGTTTTAAATTATAACATATAATTCTCGCCTTTGTCAACACATAATTATTGTGAGGTGTTATGTTATGAAAGAAAAACTGATAATCAACAAAAAGTCCCTCAAAGGCGAGGACGGACACAAGACATTTTCAATTAGAATAAAAGATGAAACGGTCAATAGGCTTGATAAACTATCATCAGACACTAACCGTTCAAGAAATGAACTGATAAATTTGTTGCTTGACTATGCTATGGACAACTGCGAAGTGAAATAAATGATAAAAACTCCCCCGAAGAATTTTTCTTTGGGGGGGATGGTTTTTGCCACGATAAACTATTGGTTTTTAATGTCTTACAACATGAAATCAACATTCTGCGAATACGACCGATTCGCTTTCGAATCCCTTTCTCTACATAAAAAATTAAGGCTCTATAATAAATGTTGGGG
>DCIE01000008.1 GCA_002315765.1 Ruminococcaceae bacterium UBA1734 | reverse complement strand
AACACATCTATTGTAAACCTACAAACTTATTTGTTGTATTTTGACAAAAAATATTGACAATGGCAAAAATTAACATTATAATTAAATAAAATTATATTTGGTAATTGAGGTGGCAAATTGAAGCCGATTGATTTATTATTTTCTTCAAAAAAAGCTAACAGCGTTTTTGACAATAATCGTTCAATAAAGCATAGAATTATGTTAATTATATCTTATGCTGCCGCTATCGGTAATACCATCGGTTTTTTTGCAAACTATTTGTTATACGGTATGAGTGTTCCTACCGCTTTTTGCGGTGTTTGTGCCGTTTTTGTGTTTATATACTTGCTTTTCGGGTTACATAGTAAGCTTTATCTTTTTACGGGATATATTTTACTTTTTATTTTGGTTGTTTTAGAATTTCCATTGCTTGTTTTTGCTTACGGCTCTGTTATGTATCCTTATATGGTTTTAGGCTTTATGACTGTACTGATGCTCTTAGATAAAAGCAAGAGGTGGCCTATCGGTGTTATTTTAGGACTGTTTTATCTTTGTGTTATTATTCTTTCAGGTACTACATTAAAAAATGTTTTCGAAAAACCCGATGAGGCGGGTTTGTTAGGCTCTGCTGTTGTAACCTTTACAGTCGCTATTGTAGCTCTTGCATATTGCGTTATAACTTGGCAATCGGTATATTTGCGTGATACTGTCGAAACTGACGGTATTACAGGCAAATTAAGCCGTATCGGCTTTTTGTGTAAAGCTAAAAAAATAATCAAAAATGCGTCCCCTGATTATTATTCTTTGCTTTCTTTTGATGTTAGAAGCTTTAAGGCTATAAATACTGTTTACGGCACCGAATACGGCAATTCGGTTTTGTGCTCTGTTGCAAATCATATCGGTAATGCCGAATTTTCTCCTATTATTTTAGGTAGGCTTTCCTCCGACAAATTTGCGTGTATTGTGAAAACCTCGAATATTGAAAAAAGCGAAATTGAAAAACTGTGTAATTATAACTTCTCTGACGATAAACATTCTATTTCTATTTTGTTGAGTTGCGGTATTTATAAGATTTCAAATCCCTTAGAAGATGTTCAACTTATTTGCGATAAGGCTTCTTCGATTATTAAGTTTATCCGTGTCGGCGAAAATAAATGTGTCGGATTTTATGACGAAAAAATGCACGAATCATTTATCGAAGAAACCGAAATTTTAAGTGATATTGAAAAAGCGATTTTTAATGAAAGCTTTGAGCCGTATTTTCAACCTATCGTTGATGCCAAAACGGGTAAAATTGTTTCGGCTGAGGCACTTGCAAGATGGATTCATCCTGACAAGGGAATAATCTCTCCGAGTGTTTTCATACCTATCCTTGAAAAAAAAGAAATGATTTCAAAGCTTGACTCCATAATAATCTCAAAGGTTGATGAGCTACTTATAAATCGAAGAAAAAACGGACTTGCTACTGTTCCTGTTTCTGCTAATCTTTCTCGTGTCGACCTATTTGATGATAACTTTATTAAGAAAATTAAACAAATAATAAATAGAAATCAAGATAGCAAAGGCTTGTCAATGTTTGAGGTTACCGAATCCTCTTTAATGAATTTACCTGATGATGTTTTTAATTTACTAAACAGTTTCAGAAAAAAAGGTGCCGCGATTTTTGTTGATGACTTCGGTAGCGGTTATTCTTCACTCAGTATGATTTCAAGCTTTGATTTTGATGTGATTAAGCTTGACAAACAGTTCGCCGATAATATCGAGAAGAGTCAAAAAAACAGGGATATTATCAATTTGATAATCACTTTGGCGCATAAATTTGATGCGAAAGTTGTAGCCGAGGGTGTTGAAAATCAGCAACAGCTTGACTATTTGCGTGAATCGGATTGTGATTATATTCAAGGCTTTTGTTTCTATAAGCCTATGTCTGAAACTGAATTTGTTAAATTACTCGATAATCAGTTTGAAAATCAAAATGTATAGTATAAAGGATGTTTTATGTACCCATTATTGTTAAAAGCTCCTCTTAAAGATTATCTTTGGGGCGGAAATAGATTAAGAAATGAATTCGGATTTGTAAGCGATAAGGAAAAAATTGCCGAGGCTTGGATGCTTTCCTGTCATAAGGACGGTGAATCTATTGTCTTAAACGGAGAGTTAGAAGGCAAAACATTAAGCGAAGCAATATCTGTTTTCGGCAACGAATGTTTGGGAGAAAAATCTAAAGAATTTCCGTATTTTCCGCTTCTTATTAAGCTTATAGACGCAAAAGACCGGCTTTCTATTCAAGTGCATCCCGATGATGAATATGCTCTTAAAAACGAGGGCGAGTTCGGTAAGACCGAAATGTGGTACATTGTTGACTGTGAAGACGACGCACAACTTATCTTCGGTCTTAATAGAGAAGTATCGCAGGATGAATTAAACGAAAAAACCGAAAATGATACAATAACCGATATTTGTAATTTCGTCCCTGTAAAAAAAGGCGATGTTTTCTTTATTCCGGCAGGAACTCTTCACGCAATAGGAAAAGGGATACTAATTGCCGAAATTCAACAAAATTCCAACACTACTTACCGTGTGTCTGATTACGGTAGGCTTGGTGCTGACGGAAAACCCCGTCAACTACACAAAAAACAAGCAAGTGAAGTGATTAAAAAAACTCCGAGTGTCTTGGATAATGATAATTCTGTTCTGCAAAAAACCGAATACGGTAGTGTAAGGCAACTTGCTTCTTGCAAATTTTTTACAACAAAATATATCGAACTAAACGGCACATTAAATCTTAAAAACAAGGATAGTTTTGTTTCTGTTCTTGTTTTAGAGGGTAATTGTGAGCTTTTCTTTTCTAATGAAAAAATAGAGCTAAAAAAGGGTAGTAGTGTATTTGTCCCCGCCGATTTTGAAACGAGTATAACCGGCAAAGCACAAATTATTCTCTCTAACGTGTAATAACAAAATCAATACAGTCAAGACCTCCGGCTAAGCCGGAGGTCTTGACTCGTTAAAGGAGGAAATATCTATTGACAATATTTGCTCAATAATGTAATATATAAATAATATAGTAGTATAATTTTAGGGGTGTTAAAATGGGTTCAGTATATAAACGGATTTTGCTCAAATTATCGGGCGAAGTTCTTGCCGGAGAAAAAGGAACCGGTATTGATTTTAATAAGGTAAACGATGTTTGCAAACGGGTAAAAATTGCGACTGAGCTTGGGGCAGAGGTTGCTATCGTTGTAGGTGGCGGAAACTTTTGGAGAGGTCGTTCAAGTCAAGATATGGATAGAACGAGAGCTGACCATATGGGTATGCTTGCTACCACTATCAATTCGTTAGCACTTGCCGATTCTCTTGAACAGCTCGGTGTTAATGCCCGTGTTCAGACCGCTATTGAAATGCGTGCCGTTGCCGAGCCGTATATCCGAAACAAAGCTATCAGACATCTTGAAAAGGGAAGAGTTGTAATTTTCGGTTGCGGAACGGGTAATCCTTTCTTTTCAACCGATACTGCCGCTGCTTTGCGTGCCGCTGAAATCGGTGCTGATGTAATCTTTAAGGCTACTAATGTTGATGGCGTTTATGACAGCGACCCGAAAACAAATCCCGATGCTAAAAAGTTTGATAAGCTTTCTCATCACGATGTACTCCAAAAAGAACTTCATGTTATGGATGCTACCGCCGCATCGCTTTGTATGGACAACAACATCAAGATTTTGGTTTTCAATCTAAATAACCCCGATAATATAATAAGTGCCGTAGAAGGAAAAACTATCGGTACTTTGGTAGAATAGTTTTTAAGGAGAAAAGTTATGACTGAATTATTGAAATTTACCGAAGAAAAAATGGATAAAACAATACAGGCTCTTGAACGCGATTATAAAGCCGTAAGAGCAGGTAGAGCTAATGTATCCGTTCTTGATAGAATTGCTGTTGATTATTACGGTGTTCCTACTCCTATTCAACAAATGGCTGCCGTTTCGGTTCCCGAAGCACGTACTATTGTTATTCAACCTTGGGATGCGTCAATGCTTAAAGAAATCGAAAAAGCAATTTTAGTATCCGATATCGGTATCAACCCTCAAAATGACGGTAAAATAATAAGACTTAATTTTCCGCCTCTTACTGAGGAAAGAAGAAAAGAAATTGTTAAGGATGTAAGAAAAACCGCTGAGGATTCTAAGGTTTCTATCAGAAATATCCGCCGTGATTCTCTTGATAAGTTAAAGGTTTTGAAAAAGGATAATAAAATTACCGAAGATGATGAGTCAAACGGCGAAAAGAAAATCCAAAACTTAACCGATAAATTCTGCAAAGAAATTGACGAGCTTTGTGTTATTAAAGAAAAAGAAATAATGGAAATATAAAAATTCGGCGCACTGATTTGTGCGCCTATCTTTTAGGTGTTATTATGTCATTATTCAAAAAAGAAACAACCTTTAATTCTCTTCCCGAGCATATTGCGATTATTATGGACGGAAACGGCAGATGGGCTAAAAAGCGTTCTCTACCTCGTTCTGCGGGACACGTTGCCGGCTCTAAAAAGTTCAAAGAAATCGCAAGATACTGTAATAAAATCGGGCTTCATTATTTAACGGTTTATGCTTTTTCTACTGAAAACTGGAAAAGGCCGAAAGAAGAAGTCGATAATATAATGAATCTATTGAGGGAATATCTAAAAGACGCCAAAAATTTTAAGGAAGAAAATATTTGTCTTAAATTTATCGGCGATAGAGAGCCTCTTGACGAAGATATAAAGCTTTTGATTGATGATGTTGAGGAAGAATCAAAGAATGCTACCGGATTAAAGCTTAACATTGCGCTTAATTACGGAGGCAGGGATGAGATAGTAAACGCCGTAAGAAAAATTGTTAAAAGCGGAATCAGTGCGGATTGTATTACTGATGAAACGATAAGTCAAAATCTTTATACTGCCGGAATGCCCGACCCTGATTTTATTATCAGACCGAGTGGTGAATATCGGCTTTCTAACTATCTTATTTGGCAGTCGGCTTATGCGGAATATTGGTTTTCCGATATTTTATGGCCGGATTTCAAAACTAAACATTTGGATATGGCTATTGAAGATTTTAATAAACGAAACCGTAGATACGGCGGAATATAGATTTTGGAGGTATATTTTTATGAAAACAAGAATAATTTCCGCTACCGTAATGATAGCATTGGTAATTGCGGTGCTTACAGTCGGTAAGCTTTATTATCCGTTTATTATTACTTTGTTTATTGCGGCTATTTGCGCTATCGGTGTTTATGAGTTACTTCATAATGCCGCAAAGGTTAATTCAAAAGTATTAAGCATTATAGCATCTTTTTACGGCGCTTCAATGGTAATATTATTATCAATAAGCACTGTTTCAAAAGATATGATAATGGCTTATTCTATTGAATATTTCGTGTTTGCGGTTATTGCGGTTTTATATAAGCATAAGGATTTTTCGCTTGATAAGATAATGGCATTTACCGCTTATCCGTTTTTTCTTTCTTATGGATTTTATATGTTAAACAGTCTTATTGTCGATAATAAAGGAATATACTATTTATTGTTACTTGTTAATTTTGCTTCTATTTGTGATACGGGTGCTTATTTTGTGGGAAGCTTTATCGGCAAGAATAAGCTTTGCCCTGAAATCAGTCCTAAAAAGACGGTTGAGGGTGCCGTCGGCGGTATAGTATCAAGTATAATTGTTTCTTTGGTACTTGTGCTTGTGTTTAACAGTACCCATTTATCAGCAACCCTTTTGCTTACAATTCCGCTTTGCATTTTAGGTATGCTCGGAGATTTATTTGCTTCGGCAATTAAGAGAAGTGTAGGACTTAAAGATTACGGGAATTTAATACCGGGACACGGCGGAATACTTGACCGCTTTGACAGTATGTTGCTTATTACACCTGTTTTGTATATGTTGATTAACTTCGGGGTAATTTAATGAAAGAGTTAATTGTTTTAGGCTCTACCGGCTCTATCGGTACTCAAACACTTGAAGTGGCAAGAAAACACAATATAAGAATTACCGGACTTGCGGCGGGTAAAAATGCTGAGTTGTTAGAAAAACAGGCAAGAGAGTTTAAGCCTTTAAGTGTTGCTTTGTTTGATGAAAACGAGGCGAAAAAGCTTAAAGTGGCACTTGCAGACACGGATATTGCGGTTTATTCGGGTAAAGCCGGTGTTAATGCCGTTGCTACCGGAAAGGGCGATATGGTGCTTTGTGCTATTGTAGGAATTGCGGGACTCGAAAGCACTCTTTTGGCAATTGATGCAAATAAAGACATCGCACTTGCAAATAAGGAAACTCTTGTTACTGGTGGAGATATTGTTAAAAAGAAAATTCTCCAAAAGAATGTAAAATTATTACCTGTTGACAGTGAACATTCCGCAATATTTCAGTCTTTGCAGGGGACACCGAACGGCTCACTTAAAAAGATACTGCTTACGGCATCGGGAGGTCCTTTCTTTTCAAAAACAAAAAAGCAACTCGAAAATGTAACCGTTAAGGATGCGTTAAACCATCCTAATTGGTCAATGGGTAAAAAAATCACCATTGATTCTGCTACACTTATGAATAAGGGACTTGAAATCATTGAGGCGGTGCATTTATTTAATGTAAAGCCATCGGATATTGAGGTGCTTGTTCATAGGCAAAGTATTCTTCATTCAGCGGTAGAGCTTTCTGACGGTGCGGTAATAGCACAGCTCGGAACTCCCGATATGAAGGTGCCTATTCAGTATGCGCTTACCTATCCGAATAGGGGAGTATCGTTTGACCGCCTTTCTTTGACTGAAATAGGGAAGCTTACATTTGAAAAGCCCGACACTGATACATTTAGATGCTTGCCTATTTGTATTGATGCTATAAATAAGGGCGGACTTTATCCTGCGGCGGTCAACGGTGCCAACGAACAAGCGGTTTCGCTGTTCTTAGAGGGAAGAATTAAATTTTTAGAAATTGCGGAGTTAATTGAAAAGGGTAGCTCTTTTGTAAAAAATAAAAAAGAATTTACATTAGAAGATATTTACGAAACCGACAAAATCGCAAGAGAGTCGGTTCTTAATGCTATTAAGGGATAGTGATTGATATTTCTATTGGTACAATTTGGGGCAATGTATGGCCTTATTTAATTGCGGTTGCGCTTTTTTTAATTTTAATAGTAATACACGAATTCGGGCACTTTATTGCCGCAAAATCAGTAGGGGTAAAAGTGAATGAATTTGCCGTAGGCTTCGGCCCTAAGCTGTTTGCTAAAAAATTAGGCGATACGATCTACAAAATAAATCTTATTCCTCTCGGCGGATACTGTGCTATGGAGGGAGAAGACGAGTCAAGTGTAGATTCCCGTGCCTTTTGTAATAAGTCTGCTGTTAAAAGGCTAACGGTAGTTGTTATGGGTGCGCTTTTTAATCTGTTATTGGGACTGATTTTAATAAGCGTAACACTTGTCCCCGAAGAAAGCTTTACAACAACTACGGTTGATTGCTTTAAGGAAAATTCTTCAAGTCAAGAATCGGGACTTATGGAAAACGATAAAATCGTTGCGGTTGACGGAAGAAAAATTTATTCCACCTATGATTTAAGTTATGCTTTTACAAATATTGATGACGGAAAAATTGACATTACCGTTATAAGAAACGGCGAAAAAAAGAAAATTAAAAACGTTGAATTTGAAACAGAGGAATATGATGGTATTAAGTATTTGACTGTTGATTTTTGGGTAAAAGCAAATAAAAAGACATTTGTAAGCTTTATTTCGCAAACAGTTAAATTGTCCGCATCATACTGTGCGGTTGTTTATCGTTCGCTCTTTGATATTTTGGCCGGTAAATACGGTATCAGTGCAGTGTCGGGACCTGTCGGAACGACTGTTGTTATCGGAAATATTGCAAAGCAAAATCTTTCTATGCTTTTACCTATTATGGCACTTATTACAATAAACTTGGGACTTTTTAATCTTTTGCCAATTCCTGCCCTTGACGGCGGAAGAATTCTGTTTATAATAATCGAAATAATAACAAGAAGAAAAGTTCCGCAAAAGTATGAGTCTATTGTTCATACGGTAGGTTTTATTATACTCTTGGCGTTTATGTTCTTAATTACGGCAAAAGATATTTGGGGACTTATAAAATAATATCTTCAAAATGGGGATTTTTTATGTTTACTAACAAGACGACTAAAAAAATTAAATGCGGAAACATTTTTATCGGCGGTGGCTCATTGATTACTATTCAATCTATGCTTAATGTTCCTGCACATAATATTGAGGGTAATGTTAAACAGGCGATAGAGCTTCAAAATGCCGGTTGTGATATAATTCGCATATCAGTACCCGATAAAGAAACTATTAAAACCGTTGAGGCGGTTAAGAACAATATAAATATTCCGCTTGTTGCTGATATTCATTTTGATTGGAGAATGGCTGTTGAGAGTGTTTATGCAGGTGTCGATAAAGTTAGAATAAATCCCGGTAATATCGGCGATGATGAGCATATAAAAGAGGTTGCTAAGGTTTGTAAAATGAATAATATTCCTATTAGAATAGGAATAAATTCCGGCTCACTCGAAAAAGAAATTCTTGCAAAATATGGTGCGGTAACTCCGAGTGCTATGGTTGAAAGCGGTTTTTATCATATAAAGCTTTTGGAAAAATTTGATTTTGACGATATTGTTCTGTCCCTTAAATCCTCTAATACAAAAATAATGTATGATGCGTACACTTTGGCGGCGGAAAGCTGTAAATATCCTTTGCATTTAGGTGTTACCGAAGCCGGAACAAAAGAAATGGGTATTGTAAAATCCTCTGCCGGTATCGGCGGACTTTTGCTTAAAGATATAGGCGATACGGTTAGAATTTCACTTACCGATAACCCGATAGAAGAGGTATATGCCGCAAAGAAGTTGCTTAAAGGACTCGGAGTTTCAGACGATGGAATTAAGTTTGTTTCCTGTCCTACCTGCGGTCGCACCTCGATAGATTTAATCGGCATCGCAAAAGAGGCTGAAAATCGTCTTAAAGATGTTAATAAAAATATTACCGTTGCGGTAATGGGTTGTGTTGTAAACGGTCCGGGAGAGGCTAAAAATGCCGATATTGGCATTGCCGGCGGTAACGGCTGCGGTGTGCTTTTTAAGAACGGTACTATTCTTTATAAAAACATACCCGAGGATAAACTTTTAGATACGCTTGTTGAAGAAATAGAAAAGATGTAAAACGGAGAAGATTAGATGTATTCCATTAAAGAACTGTTCGGCGACTATTTTGATAGTTTTCCCGAAGAATTAAATACGGCTGTCGCAAAATCCTGCGACTTGGATAAGGAAAACAGAAGCCTTTACATAAATATGATTTCCGAAAAAAATATAGATGCCGATACACTTTCTTATTTTAAGAATAGTGTTAGAGATAAGTTAAAACTATTAGATGTCAAAATAGATGTAATTTATGAAAATGCCGAGTTGACTTCGAGTGTATGCGAAGAAATTGCAAATAAACTAAAAGTTAAAAATCCTATCCTTAACGGATATTTTAATAAAGCAATTTACACAGTTTTTGATAAAACCGTAAAAATCACTCTTAAATACGGCGGATATGATACAATAATGAGCACAAGCTTTGTAAAGGATTTTACAAGGCTTATTAAAGATAAGTTTTCGATTGATGTTGAGGTTTGCTTTGACGGACAGCTTGATAGTGAAAATGTCGATTTGCCAAAACCGGTTGAAGAACCCGTAGTAATTAAACAACAAACAAACTCGGAAGAAAAAAAGCCACAACCAAAGTCGGAGCAAAAGGAACTTGTAAAAAAAGTGTTTTCGGGAAAACCCGAAGGCAACCTGCCTATTTATCTTGATAGTGCTGAATTGTTTTTCGGTAGAAAGCTTCAAAAGGATATTTTACCGCTAAATAGGATTGCACCACCCGATAACCCCGATATAGGCGTGTTTATTGCAGCTTGGGGTGAGGTTTTCGGCTCGGAAGTTACCGTAAGGGAAACGAGAAACGGGAAAAAAATGCTTAAAGCTCAGTTCTATTTTTCCGACGGGACAAACTCTTTTGCGGCAAGCATTACTAAATTTTTTGATTCAAAATACAATAAAAATCCCGAGGTTGAGGCAAATACCCTTAAAAAGACACTGTCGCCATTAAAGGACGGTGCTTTTGTAATCGTAAACGGCGAATACAAATTTGACCAATGGACAAAAGATTTTGTAGTTGATGTTTCGGCTCTTGCCACTGTAAAAAAGTATGAGGAAATTGATGACTTTGACGGTGAAAAAAGAGTTGAGCTTCATTGTCATACCAATATGTCTGCAAAGGATGCCGTATCGGGTGCGGGTGATATTATAAATACCGCATATAAATGGGGACATAAGGCTATTGCTATTACCGACCACGGTGTAGTACAAAGCTATCCTGCTGCCGCCGCTGCTGTTGCGGGTATTAGAAAAGGCGGCGGTGAGTTTAAGGTAATATACGGTGTTGAAAGCTATTTTGTTGATGATATTCGCCACGATATTACTAAACTGAATTCAAAACAAATAGGAAAACTAAGAAACCACCAAATCTTGCTTGTAAAGGATTTCGTCGGTCTTAAAAATTTATACCAATTAGTATCGGATGCACATCTTAACTGTTTTCACGGAAGACCAGTTACGCTTCGTTCGAAGCTTGATAAACACCGAGAGGGAATTATTGTCGGCTCGGCTTGTGAGCTTGGCGAGCTTTATAAGGCAATAGTTGACGGCAAACCTCGTGAGGAGCTTTTAGAGATTGCAAAATACTATGATTATCTTGAAATTCAGCCTCTCGGCAATAATGCTTTTATGGTTAGGGAATCGGGAAATCCTGACAAAACCGATAAGAAAACGGGACAGGTTATTCCGAATAGATTTAAGAATGTTACAAATCTCGATGTAATTAAAGAATTTAATAAAACGGTTGTTTCTCTTGCTGATGAACTGGGACTACCTGTCGTTGCAACGGGAGATGTTCACTTCCTTAAAAAAGATGATGGTATCATAAGGCAAATTGTTATGGCAGGACAAGGCTATGACGATATTGAAAACCAAGCACCGCTTTACTTGAAAACCACCGCCGAAATGCTCGATGATTTCTCTTATTTCGGCGACCGTGCAAAAGAATTTGTAATTGATAATCCTAATAAAATTGCTGATATGATAAGCCCTGATGTTATTCCCGTACCAAAGGGAAATTTTCCTCCTGTTATCGAGGGCTCAGACGATATGCTTAAAAACATTTGTTGGGATAAGGCACATAAAACTTACGGTGATAATTTGCCCGAAATAGTTGAAAAGCGTCTTAAAAAGGAACTTGATTCCATTATCAACAACGGATTTTCGATAATGTATATTTCGGCACAAAAGTTAGTAGAATATAGCGAAAAAAACGGATATTTGGTTGGTTCTCGTGGTTCGGTTGGCTCATCATTTGTTGCTACTATGGCCGGAATTTCCGAAGTAAATCCGTTAGCACCGCATTATGTTTGCCCTAAATGTTGTTACAGTGAGTTCTTTACTGACGGCTCGGTAGGCTCGGGATTTGATTTGCCCGATAAAGACTGTCCTCATTGCGGCACACCTCTTAACCGTAACGGCCACGATATTCCTTTTGAAACATTTTTAGGATTCAAAGGCGACAAGGTGCCTGATATTGACCTTAACTTCTCGGACGAAGTGCAAAACGCCGTTCAGGAATACACAAAAACTTTGTTCGGCAGTGAAAATGTGTTTAAGGCAGGTACTATTTCTACTATCGCCGAAAAAACCGCATTCGGCTTTGCCAAGGCTTATGCTGAAAAGATGAACATTACTTTAAGCAATGCCGAGCTTAACCGTCTTGCAAATAAGGTTGAGAATGCAAATGTTAAAACTACAACCGGTCAGCACCCTGCCGGAATGATTATTGTTCCGAAGGATAAAACAATTTATGATTTTTGTCCCGTTCAGCACCCGGCGGATGATTCTTCAAGCGAAATTATTACTACGCATTTTGACTTCCATTCTATTCACGATACGATATTAAAGCTTGACGAACTCGGTCATGTTGTACCTACTACATATAAGTATCTTGAAGAGTACTCGGGAATACCTGTAAACGATGTTACTATGAGCGACCCGAAGATATACAGCTTGTTTACCTCAACAGAGGCACTCGGCGTTAAACCCGAGGATATTGATTCAAAAACCGGTACTATCGGACTGCCCGAATTCGGTACGGGACTTACCCGTGATATGCTTATTGACTGTAATCCGAAAACATTTTCCGATTTACTGCAAATATCCGGTCTTTCTCACGGTACTAATGTTTATCACGGTAATGCAAAGGATTTAATTGATAACGGAACTTGTACAATTTCCGAGGTAATCGGTACCCGTGATAACATAATGGTTTATCTTATCCATAAGGGTATGGAAGAGGGACTTGCCTTTAAGATAACCGAAAAAGTTCGTAAAGGTCTATATGCTAAGGGTAAAATCTCCGAAGAAGAATGGCAAGGATATGCTAATAGTATGAGAGATGTGGGCGTACCCGAATGGTATATTGACAGTTGTAAAAAGATTGAATATATGTTCCCGAAGGCTCACGCCGCCGCTTATGTTATTTCGGCTCTGAGAATTGCTTGGTATAAGGTTTATAAGCCTCTTGAATACTACTGCGCCTATTTTACGGCTCGTCCTGAGGATGTTGATGTTTCCACTGTTACTTCGGGTATTGATACTGTAAAGCGGGTTATGAGTGCAATTAAGGCAAAAGGAAAAGAGGCCGAAAAGAAAGAACAGGACAACTATAAAAATTTACTTATTTTTAATGAAATGATGTCAAGAGGTATTGAAGTTTTGCCTATTGATATAAACCACTCTCACGCCGTAAAATACCTGCCGGAAGACGGAAAAATGCGATTGCCGTTTTGTGCTATGTCTGGTTGCGGAAAAAAAGCGGCTTATTCGATTTATGAAACGGCAAAGCGCGGAAATTTTGTTTCAAAAGAGGATTTTGCTATTGAATCGGGTGTTTCTAAAACAATCATTCAAAATCTCGCCGATATGGGTGCTATGAACGATTTGCCCGATACTAACCAAATGTCTATGTTCTAATTAAAAAAACGCCGTTGTTCAATCTTAACTGATACAACGGTGTTTATATTTTTTTGAAGCCCTGACCTATTATTTCGCTCGCATCGGTTAGTATAACAAATGCTTTCGGGTCAAGTTCTTTTATTTTATTTGAGAGTTTCGATACCTCGTGTCGCCTTAATGTGCAAATAAGCATTGTGTTTTCTTCGCCTTTGTATCCGCCGTAAGCCTTTATTTTACTGATTCCTCTATTCATATTGTTAATTACAAAGTTGCAAATATCATTTGACTTTTTTGTAAAAACTATTGCAATTTTTGCTTTGTCAAATCCGTATATTACGGTATCAACAATTCTTGACGATGCAAATAATGCAATAATTGAATACAAACCGCTTTCAAGCATTTTATAGGTTATTGTTGCAAGTAAAATAACGATAATATCAGCAAAAAATATCACTTTTCCGACTGTTATGTGCGGATGCCTTTTGTTTACAAGCTTACCTATTATGTCAACACCGCCGGTTGTGGCGCCGCGAATAAAGATAATCCCGAGTCCCATACCCATTAAAATACCGCCGAAAACCGAAGATAGTAAATTATCAAGAAGGATTTTAGGAAATATTTTTTGTGAAAAATCAAGAGTAAAAGACAAAATAAAGGTAGCAACCGCTGTTTTTAATATAAATTCACTGCCTATTTTTATAAAAGCAATAATAATTATAGGAATATTAAGCAGTAATAATGTTAAACCGATTGGAAAATCGTATAAATAGTTTACAAGGGTTGCAATACCAGTAAAACCACCTGCTGAAATGTTGTTTGGTGTAATAATAGAAGTTACAGCAAACGAATAAATTAAGCATCCAAGTATATATAATAATAAATCTTCAATAAAATTCTTTCTCATAACCTTATTATGTGAAAAAATTCATTTTGTATTCTAATCAGTAACAATAGAGTAATAATCTTAAAAAATTATCAAAATCAATTACTGTTCTTGTAATGATATATTGTTTAATATCTGCAAATAATGTTTCAAATAATTCGTTGAGTAATACGCTCAAAGTAAAGGATAGTTTAAACTTCTCCTTCTCTGACATTGAAGAGATAGCTTGCGTGGTTATATACCGCATTACAGTAGTTCAGAACGGAGTAGTTGAAGTTCTTAACCGTTACGCCGTCGTAGGTAATCACAATATGGAGCGGTGTGCCGATATCCTTCGGCTCTACGGCTTTCAAAACACAGCTTGCAACGCCGTCTTTATAGTCAAAGCTTACAGGTGTGCCGTCAACGGTAATCGAAAGCTTATCCTTGTCGGCACTTGCAATATTACCCATTTTGAAATTCACATCAATGTTTTTACCAAGTGTAAGTGATGCCGAATAGGTGGCATCCTTTACGGCTTCGGGGATGGGGGCCTGCACAGTGAAGGTAGGAATGCCGGTGTTAAAAACGAAATCAAAAGCAATCGCATTCGGATTTTCGGATTTTGGGTAAAATACCGTGCCAACATACTCTCCGCACTGATAGGTGAGAGCATTCTCCAAAACCGTAACAGTTCCGGCATAATGCGTGACGGTGGGTTGAGTGGCAAATTCATAATTTGTTGAGTCCTTTACTACAATGGTATCCGGCAAGAAACTATATGTTTCTCCTGCTTTCAAGGTATCCGACTCAGATAACAGCTCATACTCGCTATCGAGAACATATATATAATAATCGAATAGTGTTGTGTTGGAATAGACAACATTGCTCATTAAAGTTGCAATGGTATCGCCGGCGGTTGGAGTATATCCGTTCTTGAATGAAATTGTAATATCCTCGCTGACTTTATTTTTTGGCAACTTAAATGTAGCACTGACAGTTACTGCCGAACTCGGCATTGTAAAGGTATATTTATTGTCGGTAAGGGTGATTTCGGTTTGGGTTCCGCCCGCAGGGGTGTAGTAAACCTTATCTACCACATAGCCGGTACTTGCCGTGGGGGTTACGGTTACGGTTTCACCGCTTGCAAATTCCTTAACAGTGCCGACCGAAACCGAACCGTTTGTACAGGTGGCTTCGGTGACGGCGTAGGTGGGAGGAGGTGTTATTGTGGCATATTGTTGGCCTTTAAGATAACTTGCGATATCTGTATCGTTCGTTCTATCAGAGGCAATTACCGTTGTCGGCGAGCTTGTTTTTCCTGCCTTCACTGTAAGTTTGGCTGCAACATATATTTTCGAACTACTTGCAGCTGACGTTTTACTGCTCTGACCTCCGCCGATTCCGGAAGCTTTATCTCCACCTCCCGATGCGATAACAGTACCACCGTTGATAGTGATATCTACAGCCGATCCCTTAGCACCGCCTCCGATGCCGGCACCGTTAACCGTAGAAGATACATAGCCTCCGGTAGCTGTAACCGTGCCGCCGTTTATGGTGATATTTGAGCCGCTTCCACCATAGCCGCCGCCGATGCCGGCACCGGCTTTAGAGTTAGAATATGATCCACCGATTGCTTCAACCTCGCCGCCGTTTATGGTGATATTTGAGCCGATTCCACTATCATATCCACCAATTCCGGCACATCCGCCAGCACCCGTTGCCTTCACTTTACCACCGTTTATGGTAATATAGCCGGACATAGCTGTACTATGACTTCCTATTCCGGGCCGATTGGAGTCTTTCATTGCAATTAACTTACCCATTACAGCCACATCGGTGGATTGAGCGTAAACGGTAAGACTGTTGTTGACGGAAACGGTGATTCCTTGTGAGCAGGTAAGGGTCACACCGTCTTTGAGAATGAGGTGAACATCGCCGGTTACGGTTGCACGACTTTGTATGGTAGTGGTTTCCGTCACCACATACCAAGTTGTTGTGTTTGCCGTGCCCCATGTGATCGAGTCAATCTCGGTATATGTTGTACACGAGCCGGTTTTCCATTCCTTAATGCCGGACGATGCGTTCTCATAAAACGTACCGTCGGTTTTATTGTAAATGGGATAGCGGTATGCTACCGCCTCCTCCGCACTTGCCGTGATGCTAAACATCGGTACAACCGATAGTAGCATGCACAGTGCGAGCACGATGCTTAATAATCTTCTTTTCATAGTATTTTTCCCTTTCAAATAATTTTTGTTTGCTATGGTTAAATATAAAAAAGGTGCATCACGCCCGTGAAAATCGCTCACAGGCACAATACACCTTAAATTGATATAATAATTTACAAAAAAATGCTTGACAAAACAGCAGAGCGCGGTTACGCTTGCTTGCTTGCTTGCTGACAAATTATCGCAAATTCGGTCATTGTTGTCAAGTCCTTTAAACTGTACCCATAAAAATGGACACAGACCCTTTCGTAAAACTCACAATTCGGACACACTGTTTAAGGATGCATCCCCGTTTTGTGGACACGGTTTTTGAACTAAAACCCTATTATATGGACATTTCCTGACTGATCGTGTATAATATATTTTAAGAACACGGAGGTCAATTTTATGAAAAGCCCTAAACAAAGGCAAAAGTTTACTGATGAACAGCTCGAAATCCTTCGAGCCAATCCATTTACCAGTCGAGTGGATTACCACCATATCTGGTTTACATTGGAATTCCAAAATTTGTTTCTCACTCGTTATGAAGCAGGAGAATCAAGCCCGGAAATCTTTACTTCTTTGGGCTATGACATTGATGTTGTCGGATATTCCCGTATATGTCAATACCCTCGTCAACTCAAAAGAAGACTGGAAAGCGGGAAGGAGCTCACTGAAACACATGGCAACACAAAAGCGGAAGAGCCAAAGTATGTGGATTACAACACCATGCCGGTTCAGCAATCGGTTGCCGCCATGCAGCGGGAGCTTACATACCTTCGCCAGCAGGTTGAATTTCTAAAAAAAATTACCGAACTGGACAAAAAGGAAAAGTAGGTGCTTTGCTGATGGATCATTCAAGCGTAAAATTTGAACTCATTCACAGCATCGTTACCAAAGAAGGTAATCTTCAAAATGTGAAAGAACTTTGCGAAATCGCCGGTGTTTCCCGTTCCGGTTATTACAACTGGGTAGCTTCCGCTGACAAGAGAGAACAGAAGGAAGCACAAGACCGTGCCGACTTTGACCTTATTCTACAAGCATACAATTTCAGAGGCTACGACAAGGGAATTAGAGGAATCTATATGAGATTGCTCCATATGGCTCCGCCCGTTGTTATGAATCTCAAAAAAATTCAACGTTTAATGCACAAATACAACCTTTTCTGTCCCATCCGAAAAGCAAATCCTTACCGGAGAATGGCAAAAGCCATGAGAACAGACTGTGTATTTGAGAATATATTAAACCGTGAATTTAAGGAACACGGACCACGCAAGGTTTTGTTGACAGATATTACATACATCCCTTATTGCGGAATCTTTTGCTATCTGTCTGTTATCATTGATGCGTTTACAAAGCAAGTATTGGCTTATGTTTTAAGCGAATCTCTTGAATTGGATTTTGTCCTTGAAACTGTGAATATTTTAATCAGCAAACACGGTGTTTCGCTTGATGTCGATGCATTGATTCATTCAGATCAGGGTTGTCATTACACAAGCAAGAAATTTCGGCAAATCGTTAAGGACAGCGAGCTTCGTCAATCCATGTCCCGTCGTGGCTGTTGTTGGGATAATGCTCCTCAAGAAAGCTTCTTCGGTCACATGAAAGACGAAATAGGTGCTAAAATCAGCACGGCAGAATCATTTTCCGAGGTTAAATCAATCATTGATGACTGGATGGATTATTACAACAAAGAACGGTATCAATGGGAACTTGCCAAGCTTTCACCCGATGAATATTACAAGTATCTTTTAACAGGACATTATCCGTTACCCATATCCCCGCCAGCCGTTGACAGCACTCCGAAAAATGCTGATTGAAAACTGCGAAGGCGACGAACTCAACAGCAAATCTCTTCGTTGTTCTGCCTTCGAAAACCATTGTAGCATTTTTCCTCGCTATGCTGTCAAGACCAAGCCGCCTTCGGCGGTGGCTACATCGCTGCTTTATTACCGCTACTCCGGCTCGGAATCTAACAGCAAATCTTTCAGCGTACATCGGTCAGCTCAGGCGTTCATTACTGTTTTACTGTAATTTCTCGTGTCCGACTTTTCGGGTACACATTACTTTCTTAGACATAATTACACTTATAATAATATATTTTGTATTATATCATTTTACAAGCAAAATGTCAATTGTTTAGAAAAAGAAAAAGCGTTAGAAAAAGAAAAAGCGCATATGAGCAACACAAAAGAAACGCCCCCGATGATTAGCGAAATTTGCTAACCGTCGGGGCTATTCTTGTTTACTGTTTTATTTTTATAATACTTATATCAGCGGTAATATCCTTTTTTTCGAGCATCGTGCCGTTAAGCTTTGTCATGTGTGTTTTGCCGAGTGAGCCGCTGCCGAGAAATGCCTCAACATTCGTTATCGGGAATACGCACCAATCGGTGTCGGCGGGCTTATTGGCAAGGTAGTATTCAAGCACCGTTTCGGCGATTTTCATAGGCACACTTTCGGGTATTTTTTCTAAAAGCCACTGTTTTTGCTTTTCAGTCAGTTCTATCGGCTCTGTCCGTAAGGTACCAAGCTCCAACGCATCGGCGATGACATCATCAAAGCGGATAAGCTTTTCCGCCTTTGTGCTTTCGGTGAATATGGGAATCTGAAACTGAAC
>DCIE01000076.1 GCA_002315765.1 Ruminococcaceae bacterium UBA1734 | reverse complement strand
ATACTTTTTAAAATATTCATATTATTTAAACAGGTATTCCACACGAACGCATTGCTTTGCTTTTTTCCATTTGTGTTTCTCCTTTATAATTAAACATAATTTTCTCAAAAAGTGTACCTTTTGAGAATTGTGATTTTAAACAATAGAAAATATTTGAATTGGTAGAATTGAACAAAAATATTACATCATGCATTTTTTCGTTGAAAACATTACCAAAATGGAATGGTCATAATATGCCATGTTTTTCGGTTGCCTCGTAAGAGGCGAGAAAAACGGTGCGTTATAATTTTTAAAGTTTTGAAGATTTATCTTTCAAACTTAGCCACTCCCCTATCAATTAATTGAAATGTTGTCCCTAATGCCACTCACTCATAAAAAGATGTCGGTGAATATCGCATTGTTTGTTGTTACAATATTCTTGAAATCCGAAAAGGAAAGGAGTATTATAACAAATGGATTTTAGTTTAAGCAATTTTTTATCCGGATTGTGGTGCGAACCTTACGATTGGGTTAAGTGGGTGCACAGAAATTTAAGTGATAACCACTGTCCCGAATGCCTGATGCTTGACGGTTGTTTTTTCAAAGGTGATAATCATCCACCTCACCCTCACCATCCGTATTGCCACTGCATTTTGGAAAATATAATGCATAGTGAAGTGGAAGCAAAAGCAAAAGTTTTTGCTGATTACCGAAAGTTTGACCCATACCTATTCAACACACAAGGTAAAGAAACACACGGTAAGGAAAAAATGTTCCATTCATGGGGTTACGATGTGACTGACTCAAATTATTTGAAATCAGAAATTGAAAGGCAAGGACTTAGAAAATATATTGCAGGAGATTACAAATTAGGCTTTTTAAATAAATACGGTCAAAGGATAAGCATAAGAATAGAAATACCAAACAGAAATTCAAATTATAATGTATCATTTAATGCGGGATTTATGGTTTACCCAAACGGTGAAATAAGATTAAACACGCCATACGGAGGAAAATAATATGAAATATCTTGATTGCGTAGAATTAACAGTAGAAAAAGATGAATATGCAAAAAATGGTCTCCACAAAGGAATGCAGGGAGTTATTTGGTTGGAAGAATCCTTAGACGGAACTTGGGATGTGTTTTTTGATTTATGGGGTGAACACTCTCCGATAGGTGACTTTGCGATAAAGGAAGAAGATTTAAAGCTGTTGCCTAACGGGATGGATGCCAGAATCAACGAAAGAATCAAAGCCGAATTTGGCGAGTAAACACTAAAAATGCAACTTAAATAAGATTATTATAAAACTATGTAACGGGTGAATTTATTTCGCCCGTTATTTTTTATGACGCATCTTTCAGTTTATTTTCATCTGCCAAACTTTGTGCTGTTTCGAGCATATTTTCCGCAAAAATTCCATAACCGGTTGTGGGGTTATCTACAAGAACATGGGTTACGGCGCCGATAAGTTTACCGTTTTGGATAATCGGACTGCCTGACATTCCCTGAACAATTCCGCCGGTTTTAGCTATTAGTTTTTCATCTGTAACCTTAACAATAAGATTTTGAGTTTTGGAATTTGTCTTTGTTTTTCTAACCGAAATCTCACATTCATACAGTTTAGGTGTATTGCCGTTAATCGTAGCTAAAATTTCGCCTTTGCCGTTTTTTATATCTTGTTTCGGACAAACTTCCGTTAAGTTTTCCAAGAAAAAACCGGTTTTTGCAATACCAAAGACTCCGCAGGAATTATTTACCAGTTTGTTTGACAAAGATAGGGCTGTAAACCTGCCCTTCAGTTCTCCGGGTTCGCCATCTTTACCCTTTGATACACCTAAAATTTCAGCACCCACAAGTTCACCTCGGTCTAAAGAAAGTATTTTATCGGTATCCTCATCGCAAACACCATGTCCCAATCCGCAAATAGTGTTATTTCCGGGATTATAGAAAGTAAGTGTTCCGATACCTGCCGAGCTGTCTTTCACCCAAATGCCGACTCTATAAACTCCACTTGCCTTATCCTTTACCGGAGTAACATATTTAGTTATGCTTTTTCCCGACCTTATAACAGTAAATTTAAGTTTTTCACCGAGAGATGTGGTTACTATTTCGGACAAATCTTCGTTGTCGGTGATTTCAATATCATTAACATATTTAATATAATCGCCCACATTTATTCCCACATCTTTTGCCGGATTACATTCACCCTTATCGGTTACAACATCTTCAAGTTTCGAAATCAGCACACCGTCAGTATATAGTTTCATTCCGAAAGGAGTTCCTAAAACCACAACATGCATTTTGTCAATAATCTGAACCTTTGTATCGGAAATCGGTATTATTCCGAACATTTTTAAGGAGACATCGTAAGTGTCTTTACTTGCGTTTTTTTCTTCTCCTTTAATTACAGCGGTTACAGGTACGGGAGTATCAATACGAAGGTTCTCCTTTGCGGTAATTTTATATGAGTCCGAAACATTTAATCCTAAAATATATATTAATATAAACACCGCAATGCATATAACGGTCATAAACAGAACTGTTACTTTAATTGTTTTTTTCATTTAATCACCATTTCTTTCTAAGACGCAAAATGCAATAGAAATCACTGAAACGGTGATTAATATCGTATCTGTTTCGGTTGCCTACATTAAGTCGAGAAACAGTCGTCTTTATTTTTTAGCGTGATTTTCACGCTATCACTTTCCGTATTTATTATTATCTTAATAATCATTTTTAATTTGGAAGTTTTAAGAAACAAATATTGATAATTATTGAAATTAAAATAATACTGTGATATTATTATTAATAGAATTATCGGGAGAATAACTATGGAAACAATAAACAAAATACTACCAATAATAAAGCAAAATATTTTATTTGAAAAAATGAACGACAGCGAAATACTGTTTGCTTTAAACCAAATGAATTATAAGATATCTTCTTATTCTAAAAATGAAATAATTCATCATTCCGAAACCTTGCTATCACATTTTGGGTTGGTTATAAGCGGTACTGTAAATGTTTCTATTGACGATATAGAGGGAAACCGTACAATTATGGCACATGTCAACAAGGGAAATACTTTCGGTGAATCAATAAGTTTTTTGGGTAAAAAGAATATGGATATATATATTACAAGTGAAAGTAATTCGGTTATTTTATGGCTTTCTCCTGTATGTATTTCCTCCGATAATTGCAATCTGAATAAACTTAAGAATAATTTTATATCAATGATTGCAAACCGTACCCTGCAACTAAATAATCGAATACAAATCCTTTCAAAACTAAAACTTCGGGAAAAAATACTATTATATTTTGCATTTTTATCAAAACAAAAAAATTCAAAAGAATTTAATATAACTTTATCAAGAGAAGATTTTGCATCATATATAGGTACAAATCGTAGTGCTTTGTCAAGAGAACTTTCCAAAATGAAAAAAGACGGACTGATTGACTATAATAAAAACCGTTTTATTGTAAAAATTTAATCTTTTTGTTGCGATTGCAACCGAAATTTAATGCTGAAGGTAATATAATAATCATACAAAATATTTTATAAAAGGTGATTATTATGAAAAAAATTATTTCAATTGTTCTGGTTTTGGTCATTTCTCTTTCGCTTGTTGCATGTAGTAACAATTCCGCAAACAGCGAAGTAAAAAATGAAAGCACTTATCAATCCGTAAATATCAGACTGGGAGGTCTGAAAGGTCCTACTTCGATGGGTATGGTTAAACTTTTAGATGATAACGACAATAAACAGACAAATAACACTTATGACTTTACAATGGCTGCCACTGCCGATGAATTAACCCCTAAATTTATTAAAGGCGAACTTGACATTGTGGCAATACCCGCAAATTTAGGTTCCGTACTTTATAATAAAACCAATGGCGGAATTAAAATGTTGGCAGTAAATATGCTCGGCGCTATATACATTGTTCAAAAAGGGGAAAACACTTTAAATTCTCTTGCCGATTTAAAGGGAAAAACAATATATGCAACAGGAAAAGGCTCTACACCCGAATATGTTTTATCATATCTTTTGAGCCAAAACGGATTGGATATTGAAAAAGACTTAAAAATTGAATGGAAAAGCGAACCTGCCGAAACAGTTGCCGAAATATCAGTTAAGGATAATGCCATAGCAATGATTCCGCAACCCTATCTTGCAGTTGCACAAACCAAAATTAATAATCTTAATGTGGCTTTAGACCTATATAACGAATGGGAAAAAACAAACAGCGACAGCAAATTTATTACCGCCGCCGTTTTTGTAAGAACAGATTTTGAAAAAGAAAATCCACAAGCTGTTAAAATGTTTCTTGAGGAATATTCAAACTCTACCAATTATGTAAAAGAAAACATTGATGAAGCTTCAAAACTTATTGACAAATATGATATTGTAAAATATGCAATAGCAAAAAAAGCACTACCGCAATGTAACATTGTTTGTATAACCGACAATGAAATGAAACAAGCAGTTTCAGGATATTTTCAGGTTCTTTACAATCAAAACAGCGCTTCGGTAGGCGGAAAACTTCCGGGAGATGATTTTTACCTATCTTATGAATAAAAAGACAATTTTTAGGATTATATCGGTAGCATTTTCAATTTTAATATGGCAAACGGTTTCAATGATAGTAAATGCCGATTTTTTGTTTGCCTCCCCTATTGCTGTATCAAAAAGATTGGTTACTCTACTGTTTGAACCTGATTTTTCAATAACGGTATTATTCTCGTTTTTACGCATAAGCTTGGGATTTTTACTTGCTTTTGTTTTCGGAATACTATTCTCGTTAATTTCAGGTTATTCATCTTTTTTTGAATATCTATTGTGGCCCTTTGTTATTTCGGTGAAATCGGTTCCAATAGCATCCTTTATTATCCTTTGTCTTATTTGGCTTGATTTCAATATTCTTACAGTTGTTATTTCAATGCTTATTGCATTCCCTGTGATATATTCTAATGTATTGCAGGGAATTAAAAGCACAGATAAAGGCTTAATCGAATTATCTGATTTATACAATGTGCCTTTTAATAGAAGATTGCTTTATATTTACATACCTACAATTAAGCCGTTTTTGTTATCCTCATGTAATGTTGCAATCGGTATGGCATGGAAGGCAGGAGTTGCCGCCGAAGTTATCGGAGTAATCAAAGGTTCCATCGGCGGGAAGTTATATGATGCAAAGATATACTTTCAAAATGCCGACTTACTTGCTTGGACGGTTGTAATAATTTTAATAAGTGTTTTAAGTGAAAAAATATTTTTAAAAATACTTAAATTTTTCTTTACAAGGCTTGAACTAAAATGAATGAAATAATTATTAAGAGCATTACAAAAAAATATAAAAATCTAACCGTTATTAATAATTTATCAATGGAGATTGCATTAGGTAAAACAACCTGTATTATGGGACCGTCAGGTTGCGGAAAAACCACACTTCTCCGACTAATTGCAGGTTTGGAAACACCGGACACGGGTGATATTACCAATGTACCGAAAAAAATTTCCTTTGTGTTTGCGGAAGATAGATTGTGTGAGGATTTCACACCAATGGGAAATGTGAAATTTATTACGGGCAATTCTGTTTCAGATGATTTTATTATTCGTAAACTTGCCGAATTAGGTCTCGGAGATGTAATTGATAAGCCTGTAAAAAAACTGAGCAGCGGAATGCAAAGACGGGTTGCAATTGCAAGGGCTTTATGTGTTGATTTTGATTTGCTGATTTTAGACGAACCTTTTAAAGGTCTTGACCGAGATTTAAAAATTAAAATAATAGATTACATAAAAAAAGAAACGGCAGGTAAAACTGTTATTGTTGTTACACACCATATAGAAGAAGCTGAATACTTCGGTGAAATACACATTGATTTATCCAAAGAATATGCTAAAACATAATTAAACGGAGATGTTATTTTGAAAATAACCTTGAATCCTGATGAAAAAGTTGTTAAAATAGTAAAAGAGGGGCTTAAAAAGACAGGTGGTTACTGTCCCTGTCGCAGAGAAAGAACTCCTGATAATATTTGTATGTGTAAAGAATTTAAAGAGCAGATTGCCGACCCTGATTTCGAAGGGTTTTGCCACTGTATGCTTTATTTCAAAGAAAGAAACGGTGATTAGCGTGAATAATCACGCTATAATATTAAGACGCCTGTTTCTCGCCTCTTTAGAGGCAACCGAAACAGATGCGATATTTTAATCACCGTTTCAGTGATTTTTTATTGCTTTTTGTGTCTTAAAGAAAGAAACGGTGATTAAAATGTTAGAAAAAATAATAACTAAAGAAAACTTTACCGAAGAAGTCATTAATTCAACAAAGCCGGTATTGGTGGATTTTTGGGCAACATGGTGCGGTCCTTGTATGATGTTATCCCCCATTGTATCCGAAATTGCCGAAAAATACGGCGATAAAATCAGCGTTTGTAAAATTAATGTTGATGAACAACCCGAACTTGCCGAAAGGTATAATATTTTCAGTATTCCAACCTTGATGGTGTTCAAAAACGGCGAAATAACCAATCAATCCGTGGGAGTTGTTTCCACAGAAAATATTGAAAAAATGCTATTTTAGGAGGAACTAGCGTGAAAATTCACGCTAAAAAATATAAAGACGCTTGTTTCTCGCCTCTTACGAGGCAACCGAAACAGATGCGATATAATAATCACCATTTCGGTGAATTTTTATCGCTTTTTGTGTCTTAAAGAAAGAAATGGTGATTATTATGTCAAACAAGAAAAATCCTTATGAAGGTACCCAAACCGAAAAAAATTTAGAGGCTGCATTTGCCGGAGAGTCAATGGCAAGGAACAAATACACCTATTTTGCTTCCAAGGCAAAAAAGGACGGCTTTGAACAAATTGCCGCTTTGTTTTTGAAAACTGCCGACAACGAAAAGGAACACGCAAAATTATGGTTTAAAGAACTTAACGGTATAGGCGATACCGAAAGCAATCTTTCCGATGCTGCTGACGGCGAAAACTACGAATGGACAGATATGTACGAGGGCTTTGCCAAAACAGCCGAGGAAGAAGGCTTTAATGAATTAGCGGCAAAATTCAGATTGGTTGCAAAGATAGAGAAACAACACGAGGAAAGATACAGAGCATTACTTAAAAATGTTCAAAACTCCGAAGTGTTTAAAAAGAGTGAAGTTAAGATTTGGGAATGTCGCAACTGCGGACACATTGTTGTTGGCGAAAAGGCACCGGAAATTTGTCCGACCTGTGCCCATCCTCAAAGTTTCTTTGAAATTCACCAAGAAAACTATTAATAAATATTATAAATTCAGAGCTTTTGCAATTTTGATTTGCAAAAGCTCTTTTTTAATCCGCACTGTATATTTTTTTGATTTCCTCTGCCCTATTTAAAATTTTCTCCCTAACATACTCGGGCTTTTCTACTTGAATTTTATTTCCGTAATTCATAACAAAAGTAACGAAAGCCTCGCTGACAACCGCCCTTGTAGTAAAAGAAAAATGTGTATCGGTTACATTTCTGATAAAAATATTATCTCCGAATCTATCTACAATTTGCTCCAACATAGATTTAGAGCATTTAAAATCAATTTCTTCCAAAACACCGCCGAACATTCCGAATAACTTATTGGTATAATCGGCAACATCAAAATAATCTTTGTATTCACTCACTTCACTAAAATGTCTTGATGTTTCCTCGGTAATATTCACATTATGTATTCTATCTATTCTAAAATGTATCAGGTTGTCATATTTTTCGTAATTACCGATTAAATAATAATGGTCATCTTGCCAAGTTTGGGCATAGGGACTTATTTTATATTCTTTATATTGAACGACTATCTCCCTATTTTCACTTAATTGTTTTACGGCAAATTTAAAGGTAATTTTCTTTTTATCGGTTATTGCACGGGAAATGGCATCAATATTATAGAAAATTTCTTCATTATTACATTTAGAATCACAATTAATAAAAATTCCGTTTTCAAAATTATTATTCTGATATTTACTCAGCATACCTTGAAGCTTTTTTACAAGCTCTCTTGATTTTTTTGATGTAATAAACTTTGCCGTTCTCACTGCATCGGCAAGAAGATATATTTCGGGTGTTTCAAATTCTCGGGATGCTAAAAAGTATCCGCTTTTAGGCAATCTGGTTTTAATGATATCATATCCGAAGTCAATGAGCTGTTCAACATCGTCATAAATTGCTTTTCTTTCAGCAGTAACATCAAACTTTGAAAGATAATCGCATATTTCGATTGCCGATAACGGGTGTTCCTCATCGGAATACTCTTTAAGTATTTTGACAATATAAAGTAATTTTAATTTTTGTCCCCTTCTGACTGCCATTTTTCCACCGCCTCAAAAAATTCGATGTTATTAAAAACTGCATTTATTACATCGAGAAAAGTATTTGATGAAATACCGATAGGTAAATTATTCTTTGATAAAAAATCCTCCCTGAGTTTTGCGGAATTATCCTTGCCGGATAAACCAACCTTATATAGGTCGTTTTTAGTTATGGGAGTTTTTTCGGTGTCCCTTGTTGCAAAAACACCGCTTTTAGTAAGACAATCTGAAATTATATCCTCATTCATACCTTCAACACCCAAAAATCCCTCTTTTGACGGTGATGATTTTCTTTTTTCTTTTCCTTTAATTTGAGGAATATAAACATTTATTATATTATCGGAATTGCATATTTTCTTTATGTGCCTTCTAATCATCATACCTGCACTGTCGGAATCGGTTATAATAATAAGTCCGTTTTTTGCGGCAAGAAGTGAAATAAGTTCGCATTTTTCTTTGTCTTTAAATATTCTAAAACCATTAGTAACAATAATAGTGGCATCAATGAAATCAGAGAGTGTTATCTTATCGTATTTTCCCTCAACAATAACCGTTTCCTTTAGTTTTATCAAGGTTAATTACCACCCTTTAATATAACAGCCAGTCTAACCGTCATTTCTTCAAGCTTTTGTTTTTCATTACCGCCGAAGCTTTTTAGTTCTTTATCAGTATTTAAAATACACCCAAAACTGTTGTTAAGTTTATTAAAATCATATTTTTTTAAATAGTTTTGAGATTTATCCAGCACAAATGCCCTACCCTTATATCCGAAATCAGAGGCAATATCCGTCTTGGAAATATTGGTTTTTAAGGCTATATAAACCCTATACATATCAACAAAGACGGAAGATACCGAGTAAAGAATAATCATAGGTTCTATCCTTAAGTAAAACATATTATCAAGGATTTTTAAAGCGCCTGAAACATTTCCTGTTGCAATCATAGCCACATAGTCATACACATTGGCTTCTATACTGCCGATGCAAATTAAATCAATATCATCTTTTGTTACTTCGCCGTTTTGTTTATAAGCGCATAATTTATCAAGTTCATTTTTGAGAACACTAATATCGTCTCCGCACTTTTCGATGATAAACCTTGCATTTTTATCAGATAAAACGGTACCTCTTTTCTTGGCGCCCGATACAAGCATCTTAATTAAAGAAGCGGTAGTCCTATGGTCAAGACAAACCGCCTTTCCACCGATTTTTTCCACCTGTGAAAGAATTTTCTTAACCTTATTGTCCTTTTTGGTGTCGAATAGCACCGAAGAAAAATAAAGAATAAGAACACAGCCGTCTTCAACCTCTGAAATCAAAGAAAGCAATCGGTCAAAATCCGATTTATCACAGGAAAGAAAATCAAAATTATTTAATACAACGCATTTTTTATCAGACATCATAGGATATTGTTTTACCGCATCGTAAACATCCTGCAAATCACAATCGGCGTTAAATACCTGCTTATTAAAAAAGGGGTCTCCGTCATAAGCAATATCACTTAACTTATCACAATAAAACTTAGGCAAAAAAGTGTCGTTACCAAACAAAACATAAACCTTTGACAGTTTTTTTGCTGTCAGGTCTTTTTTCAGTAATTCCTCGTTAATAATCTGCATATTCTTCGCCCCTGTTTCTATAAACAATCAGTAGCAAAACCAAAATAATGATGGCGGCATAAAAAGAAGTAACTTGCGGAACCTTAATTGCCGAATATTTAAACTCGGAGAAAAATTTGATTGCCGAAACAATATATTTTGAAGCAAGGTCTGTAATAAAGAAAAATCCTTTACCCATAAATGTGATTTTTGAAAAAAGAATACCGCAGAGTGTAAGAACCAATAATAAAGTAATGAAAAACGAAACCAAAACATTTACAACTGACGATATTAAAGAAATATAACCGAAATTGTAAATCGTAATAGGTGCGGTAAATAATTGTGCTAAAACCGAAACCACAATAGCATCAATTAAGTACTTTACAATAAAATGTCTAAGCTTAACCTTAGAATAAATCATACCCAAAACCAGAGGTGTTATATAAATAACCGCAAAATACGAGAGCAATGACATTTGGAAAGCAATATTAAAAATAAGCATAGGCTCAAAAGCCAACATTAAAAATACCGAAGCTCCGAGTATATTAAGCGGGTCTCCCTCTCGGTCGAAAATAGGTGCCAAAGCAAAAAGCAGGAAAATAAGGGAAGCACGAAGAATAGACGGCGAAAAACCGCAAACAGAACAAATTAAAAATAATGAAACAAGTATTAATAAAAATCTTAAATACTTATTGTAAAACAGTCTATCGGCAATAAAGAACAAAAATCCCATTATTATTGAAAGATGAAGTCCTGAAACAACCATTGCATGGCTCATACCGCATCTTCTCACATCGATGGTGAAGGAATCGGACAATGCTGACTTATTTCCCAAAAATATTGCGCTGACCATTTCCCTGCTTTCGCCGGATAAATATTTATCAAATGTTTTATTTATATAATTTCTTATTTTATTAATGGTTGAATAATACACACTGATTTCATTGGTTTTTGTGTAATTTTTAAGCCAAAAGTTTCCGTAAATTTGCTTTGAAATATTACTAATATTATACTTATTATCATCATCGGTTAATAATGAAACATCGGCGTTTATTACTTCACCGCAATTAAATTCACAGTTTCTGAAGTACAAGTTGAATTTTGTTCCGTTCTTTATACTCTCGTTATCATTACTTTTAACAATAACCTTTTGTGCGTTTTGGGTATTTTCCATTTCCGAAACAACGGTAAATTTAAGTGTTTTACTGTCGTCAATCTCGGCGACCTTTGAAATATTATTGTCAATTCTTATTATGCTTAGAATAAAAGTTATAAGCATAACAACATAGAATATTACATCAACTGTTTTGGCAACAAAAATACAAGATAATACCAAACAAATTGATGCAAACAATACAAATGGTAAAAATCCGAAGAAATAGTACATTAATACCGAAAGTATAGTGATAATTCCAAGCACAAAAAACGGTCTTTTCATCGCTTACTTATTACTCCATTCTTTAATATTTTTAAGTTGGTTAAAAAGTTCTATGTAGGATTCGTGTCGGGATTTCTCAATTTTTCCTTTGCCGACTGCATCTATAACACCGCAACCCTTTTCACAGGTGTGGGTACAATCATTAAATTTGCATAAATCAATATAATCCTTAAAATCAGGGAAAGAATATTCTAAATTGATTTTGAAATCATAACTTGAGTTTTCACCCTCAAAGGAAGAAAAACCCGGTGTATCGGCAATATATCCACCGACACCTATTTTGAATAAAGATGTTTGTCTTGTTGTATGTCTGCCCCTGCCGAGCTTAACACTGACATCTCCCGTTTCAAGATTCAAATCGCCGAATATGGAATTAATAAGACTTGATTTTCCGACGCCGGAATTACCTGCAAAAACCGAAACGCAATTTTCCGTTTCTTTTTTCAGCTCATAAATTCCTATATCCTCTTTAGCCGAAACAACAAAGGTTTTAAAACCGGAATTCAAATATATTCTTTGATAGTCCGAAAAATCGCCGGTATCGCACTTATTAAAAACAATAATCGGCTCAATACCATAATACACGGATACTGCGGTAAGTCTATCAATAATAAACATATCGGGAGAAGGACAATTAAATGATGAAACAATAAAGATTTTATCAACATTTGCAATAAGCGGTCGTGTAAGAGCATTTTTTCTGGGCAAAACCTCTTCTATTACGCCGTGAGAAAAATCGGTAGTTGATATTACAACTCTATCACCCACAAGTGGGGAAACCCCCGATTTGCGGAAATTCCCCCTTGCTTTACATTCGTAAACCACGCCGTCAACATCAACATAATAAAACGATGAAATCGCCTTAATTATAAGTCCATTCATATCTTAATTATTTTTATTGCCGGAAATTGCCGAAGTGATTGCTTCAACAGCTGAATTAATAAGAGATGTGTTTTCGTATTCCGAATTACCGTCAGTGGTATTGTCTACATTACTCGTACTGCTAAGGTCGGGCTTTTCATAATTAGCAATAACCTTATAGGTACCCTTAATTGTATCTATTCTGATTTTGCAAACATCAATATAAGAAGTAGTATTGCCGTTTTCTTCTCCGTATTTTACCACCGCTTTAACAGTAGCACTGTCAAATTTAACATTCTTAAATGTATAACTTGATGTTGATGTTCTTGAAATTGCACCGCTTTGTGCTATAGGTGAATCATCTACCCATAAAGATATTTTAAATGTATCACCCGATACATAACCGTCGTAATAATTAATCTTTATATCGTTAACAACCGTTCCGTCACTAACGGAATATTTAACCTCGGTGCCCTCTTGAACGGTAGCGCCGGAAGTAGCTTTTGTTTCCTGACTGATTACATAACCGGCAGGATAATATTCAGAATCACCCTTTGTAATTGACCTTGTAGTTGCTATGGGTAACAAGTCGTTTTCCTTGATTAATTTTTCCGCTGCATCACTCTTAAGACCGGAAACATCAGGTATCTTAACCATTTTTGTTGCCTTACCGGTGCTTACATATACAGTAACTTCTGTTCCCTCGGGATAATTTGCCGTTCTTGCCGGGTCTGTTCTAACAACATATCCCTTTTCAACATTATCATCGGCAATTTGTTCGATTTTGTACTTAAATTTCTTTGCTTTAAGTTCGGAAATAGCATAAGTTTCGGTTTTTCCGTAAACATCGGGAACCTTAACAAGATACGAGCCCTTGCTGACTGTAAGGGTAATGGAAGCATTTTTCTTAAGTTTTTTACCCTCTTTTGCCGATTGGTCAAACACTTTTCCTATTTCACAATCATTATTTACTTCATATTCAAAATCGATTGAGAAGGTGTCAAAATATTCGCTTTCTTTAACCTCGTCCTCGGTCATACCGATAAAATTCGGGCAGGAAATCTCGGCACCTGTTCCGGTTAAAAGTTTAGGTATAAATATTGCACCCAATGCAATTATCGCAACAATCAATGCGGCGGCAATTCCTGTTAAAATAGGAATGGTACTGTTCTTTTCTTTTTTCTCCTCAACATCGTCTATATCCATATCATTATCAACCGAGGAGGCAGGTGTGGAAGAAGCAACCGTGCTACCCACATATTTTGTAGGTGAATCATCAACAAAATATGAATAATCAAATGTTATTTCCGGGTCTTTCACAAATTTCTCAAGGTCGCACAGCATTTCAGATGCCGACTGATAACGGCGTTCGGTATTCTTCTGCATTGCATGCATAGTAATCTGTTCAAGTCCCAACGGAACCGAAGGATTAATTTCGGTCGGAAGCTTCGGGTCCCTTTGAAGTTGCATAATTGCAACCGAAACAGCGCTTTCGGCTTGAAAGGGCAACCGTCCGGTAAGCATCTCATAAAGCATTACGCCAACCGAATATATATCGGCTTTTTCATCGGTTTTCTCGCCCCTTGCCTGTTCAGGACTGATATAATGAACCGAACCGATTGCTTTATCGGTAATAGTCCTTTGTTCGCTTCTCGAAAATCTTGCAATACCGAAATCGGTTACTTTTATTGTTCCGTCAGGTAAAACCATAATATTTTGAGGCTTAACATCACGGTGAACTATTCCCTTATCGTGGGCGTGTTGTAACCCTTTTAAAATTTGAATTGCAAAATATACGGCATCTTTCCAACGCAAACTTCCCTGATGCTCAATATACTCCTTTAGGGTAATACCGTCAATATATTCCATAACAATATACTGAATCAAGTCTCCGAAACTAACATCGTAAACCTTAACAATATTTTGATGAGATAATACGGCGATAGCCTTTGATTCGTTCTTAAATCTACGCAAAAATTCGTCATTGGATACAAATTCGTCCTTTAATATTTTAATGGCAACAATTCTATCCTCAACATTATCACGCGCCTTATAAACAACAGCCATTCCGCCTACGCCGATTATTTCCTGAATTTCATAACGACCGTCAAGTCTTTTTCCGAGATACTTATCCATAATGTTAATTCCTTTCCATTAAAGCTTGATAATTACAGCGGTAATATTATCTCCGCCACCGTTTTCGTTTGCTTTATCAATAAGGTTTTGTATTATATCTTCTTTTTGAGAACTTTTAACAATTCTTAAAATCTCATCTGATTCAACATAATTTGAAAGTCCGTCAGTGCAAATAAGCAAAGAATCGTTTAACTCAATAGGTAATTCAAACATATCGGGAATTAAAGTTTCTTCAACTCCCAGTGCCTTTGTAATAATATTTTTCTTCGGATGATTTTTGGCTTCCTCTTTTGTTAAGGTTCCGTCCTCTAAAAGAGTTTGAACAACCGAGTGGTCTTTTGTTAATTGAACTATATCATTATTAATTAAATAAGCCCTACTATCACCGGCGTAACAAATAAGTGCAAGACCGTTTCTTACTATGGCAACAACGACAGTGGTACCCATTCCTGAATACAGCGGATTTTTCTTTGATTCATCAAAGATTTTCAAATTGGCCGATAATAACGCACTTTTCATCATATCCATAAGAGAATACTTATTCATTTTGCTTGAATATGAATTATTAATATATTCCGCAATGGTTTTTACAGCCATGGAACTTGCAATATTACCGCCGTTAGCACCGCCCATACCATCGCAAACCACCGCAAAGCAGGATTTATCATACAGCATATCCACAAAACACGCATCTTGATTTGTTTCCCTTGAATTTCCGGTATCGGTTCCTGAAAAAGCAATCACTATAATCGGGCCTCCTTTTTTCTTAGCTGACCGCAGGAAGCATTTATATCAGCCCCCAATGTCCGCCTTATTGTGGCATTAATGCCTTTAGATTCTAACATTTCTTTGAATTTTTTTATACTCTTCAAATCCGGCTTTTCAAAAGAGTTTTCTTTAACCGGATTTGCAGGAATTAAGTTAACATGACACATAATGCCTTTTAATCTTTTGGCTAATTGTTCCGCACATTGCGGAGAATCATTCACACCTTTAATCAGTGCGTATTCAAAAGAAATTCTCCTTGTGGTAACATCTTGATATTTTTTACAAGCCTTAAGAAGCAAATCAATATTCCATTTTTTATTTACAGGCATCATAGTATTTCTTATCTCATCATTTGGAGCATGTAGAGATATTGAAAGAGTAATAGGTAAATTAAGCAGAGCCAATTTTTCAATACCCGTTACAACACCCGAAGTGGAAAGAGAAATATGCCTAAGTCCGATGCCGAGTCCGTCTTCGCTTGTTACAAGCTTTAAAAACCTCTTTGAATTTTCAAAATTATCAAGAGGTTCTCCCATACCCATCATTACAACATTGGAAACACGAACATTTCTATCTTTACCGGCAGTAATTATCTGGGCTAAGATTTCCGAAGCGGTAAGGCTTCTTGTAAGACCGTTAAGCCCCGAAGCACAAAATTTACAACCCATACGACAACCGACCTGTGTTGAAACACAAACAGTGTATCCGTGTTCATATTTCATAAGAACACTCTCTATGTATTCTCCGTCATAAAGAGAAAACAAATACTTAACCGTTTCATCAATGGATGAAACCAATCGTCTTACTATTTTAACACCGGCAATATAGCAGGTCTCTTTAAGCTTTTCTCTGAGAGACAGCGGGATATTGTTCATATCGTCAAAAGATTCAATACCGCTTCTAACCCATTTAATTATCTGTTTTGCACGAAATTTCGGTTCGCCGAAACTTATTATTAAATCATTTATTTCCTCATCGTACAGTGAACAAATATCAATTTTCGATTGGATATAATCACCTGGTTCGTTTTAATTTGGCAAAGAAGAATCCATCTGTACCGTCTATATGCGGCATAAATTCGCTTATATATTGTAACTCATAATTAGGGTGTTTGTCAAGGAAAGCAGTAATTTGTAAGCGATTTTCACTATTTGATAATGTGCAGGTGGAATAAACCAATACGCCACCGGGTTTAACATAATCTCCCGAGCAATTAATTATTTCTTCCTGAGTTTTGAGTAACTTTTGCATATCCTCATGGGAAACTTCTTTATACTTAATTTCCGGTTTTCTTCTTATAACTCCAAGTCCTGAGCAAGGGACATCGCAAAGCACAACATCAAACAATCCTAAATCCTTACTAAACTTTGTAGCATCCCATACCATAGGCTTAATAATATTAATTCCAAGTCTTTGGGCACCGTTTTTTATAAGCTCGACTCTATGCTCGTATAAATCAAGGGACACTATTTCGCCCTCATTTTGACAAAGCATAGACATTGTAAAGCTCTTTCCGCCGGGAGCAGAACAAGTATCTAAAATTCTATCGCCTTTCTTTATGCCGATTTGTGATAACATTTTTTGCGATGCCAAATCTTCAATATAAAAATATCCTTTTTTATATAGCGGATTGTTTTTTACATCTAAGGAGGAACTTACTAAAAAGCTACCATCAATATCGCCCTTTTCCCCATTTACACCGCCGATTTTCAGTTGCTCAAATAAATCATTGTCTGAAATTTTGACAGTATTTGCACGAAGCACCATAGGCGGAGTTTTAAGAGACTCCTCAAGCAATTTAACGGTTGTATCCTCACCAAAATCGTTAATAAAACTGTTTATTATCCATTCGGGACAGGAATATCTGAATTTTAAAGACCTTACATCATTGCCTGTTGGCAATTCTACGGGATTTCGCAAATACGAACGCAAAACACCGTTAGTAAAAGATGCGTTGAATTTTTCTTTTGAAGCTTTAACAATATTTACCGACTCATTAACAGCGGCACTCGGAGGAATTTTATCAAGAAAAGCAATTTGAAAAATTGCTATCCGAAGTGCCATTCTCGTAATCGGTTTAATTTTGGAAACGGTGGTTTTAATATACTTTGAAATTATATAATCAATAGAAATCTTTCGGTCAAGAGTTCCGTAAACCAACGCACTGATAAATGCCTTGTCTTTACCGCTTAAGTTATTATCGTTAAAGTATTTTGAAATCGTAAGATTGGAATAAGATTTCTCAAATTCGATTTTTAAAAGTATATCAACCGCAATTTTTCTCGGTATATCTATTCTCATTTATTCTACCTTTGTATTAAGTTCGATTTTTCTTCCGTTTAACATAACCGATACTTCCATAGCTTTGCTTCCCTCGGGTTGTACCTTTAGCAATTCAAGTGCTGTATTGTTACCGCAGGAAATGACAATTTTTCCGTTATTATCAATTACAAAGCCATAATCATTAACGGTTTTATCCATCGGTCTTGCCGAAATAACCTTGACTCTTTTGCCATCCAAAACAAAGAAAGAACAGGGCCAAGAATAGTATCCTCGAATTTCATTTGAAAGTGTGTAGGCATCCTTTGAAAAATCAAGATGTGCCATTTCTTTCTTAATAATCGGCGCAAAAGTTGCCAAACTGTCGTCTTGTTTAGTTCTAATAGCGGTACTGAGTTGGATTTTATCTAAAGTTTTAACCATAGCATCAGCCGAAATTACCGAAAGTCTATCAAATAATTCCTCTGCTGTTTCATATTCACCTACGTCGGTTTCCGCAACATCAATTATGTCGCCGGTATCCATACCCTCGTCCATTTGCATAATGGTAACACCGGTTTTCTTTTCACCGCAAACAATACACCATTGTATAGGTGATGCACCACGATATTTCGGTAAAAGTGAAGCATGACCGTTAATGCAACCGTATTTCGGCAATTCCAAAATATCCTTAGGCAAAATTTTTCCGTATGCAACAACAACAATAACATCCGGGTTTAATTCCCTTAAAATTTTTAAAGCTTCACCGTCTTTTAATGTTTTAGGCTGAAATACGGGAATACCGTTATTCTCGGCACACACTTTAACCGGCGGTGCAGTTAATATTTGCTTTCTTCCCACAGGTTTATCGGGTTGAGCAAACACTCCGATTACCTTATGTGGCGAATTTATCAAACTTTCCAAGGTTTTAACCGAATAATCGGGAGTACCCATAAAAACTATTCGCATACTATTTTCTCCCAAATTTAATACTTTTTGTCTTGTTATCTGATTTATCAATATAAAGCACACCGTCAAGATGGTCGATTTCGTGGCAAAATGCTCTTGCTTTCAGTCCTTCTCCCATAATCGTAAAACTATTGCCGTTTCTGTCTTGTGCTCTTACGGTAACCTTCATTGGTCTTGTTACCGTTTCGTATCTGCTCGGAATGGAAAGACAGCCCTCGTCCCCTGTTTGACTACCCTCTTGTGAAACGATGACCGGGTTAATTAACTCCACAAGCCCATCGCCCACATCAACAATACAGTATCTTCTCAAAATACCTATTTGCGGTGCCGCAAGTCCTGCACCTTGAGCCTCTTCAAGTGTATCTTTCATATCATCAAGTATTTGGTGGAGTTTGTCGTCAAAGGTAAGTTGAGTTCTGCAAACCTTTCTTAAAACATCGTCGCCGATTTTTACAATATTCCTTATTGCCATAGTCATCCTCCAAATCAAAGTATGGTTTCGGGATTAATATCAACATAAACGGATAAATCTCTTCGTGGCTTTATTTCCATTGATTTACGAAGCAAATCCCTAAAACGCTTTGAATTTTTGCATTTAATTATTATTCTATAACGGTATTTTCCGTTTACTTTAACAATGTTGGCAGCCATCGGACCTAAAATTATCAGTTTAATATCCGAATAATCTCCGCCGGTATTTTCCTTTAAATTATTTAGTATTTCTTTACTTGCACCAAAAGCGATTTCATTGTCTTCCGAAGAAGTAACAAGCATACAAATATCGCAATACGGCGGATAAATCATTAACCTTCTTGTCAAAATCTCTTCTTCGTAAAACGACTTGTAATCCTGTTTAGACGAAAGGGTTATTACACTGTCATCGGGATTCAGTGTTTGAATTACGGCAAGTGCCTCTCCGCCGGACCTTCCGGCTCTTCCCACAACTTGAGTTAAAAGTGAAAATGTTCTCTCAAATCCACGGTAATCATCACTGTAAAAAGCCCTATCTGCACCAATAACACCCACAAGGTCCACATTGGGAAAATCAAGACCTTTTGCCACCATTTGTGTACCAATCATAATATCATATTTATGTTTTGCAAAATCATTAAGATTGGTTGCATAGGAGTCTTTGGAAATGGTGCTGTCTGCATCCATTCTTAAAATCCTTGCCTGTGGAAACAAAACTGAAATCTCTTCCTGCAGCTTTTGTGTACCTGCACCCTTAAAGACTAAAAACTCACAACCGCATTCGGGGCATTTGTCTTTAACAGGCTCACTATGACCGCAGTAATGACACATAAGCCTTTTATTGGCTGAATGATATGTTAATGATACACTGCAATCCTCACATTTGGCAACATATCCGCAGTTGGGACATGAAATATGAGTATTATGGCCTCTGCGATTAAGAAGTAAAATAATCTGCTTTTTATCATCAAGTCTTTTTTGCATTTCTTCCGCCAAATGTCGGCTGATATTTCCGGTATTACCCGTTTCAAGCTCCTGCTTCATATCAACCACTGAAACTATGGGTAACTTTGCGTTTCCGTAACGGTTATTAAGCTCAAAAAGGCTGTATTTTCCCGAAAGTGCCATACTGTAACTTTCAATAGACGGTGTAGCAGACGCCAAAACCAACTGACATTTATGATATTTCGCACGGTATTTTGCAATATCTCTTGCATTAAATCTTGGGCTTTTTTCGGATTTGTAAGTATGCTCCTGTTCCTCGTCCATAATAATCAGTCCGAGATTTTTAAACGGAGCAAAAACGGCACTTCTTGTACCTATGGCGATTTTAGCCATTCCGAGTCGCACTCTATTATATTCGTCCATTCGCTGCCCTAATGACATAGCACTATGAAAAATTGCAATTTCATTACCGAACATATTACTAAACAAGGTTATTACCTGGGGAGTTAAAGCAATTTCCGGAACCATTACAATAACGCCTTTGCCGTTTTTTATGCAATCATCCACAAGCTTCATATAAACCGATGTTTTACCGCTACCGGTAATTCCGTATAATAGAGAAACGCCCTCTATTCCACTGTCCGTTCTTTCTTTCAGACCCTTATAAACAATCCTTTGTTCCTCATTTAATTCAATAGGCTCACTTTTTTCTCTCTCGCCTGTCCTATTAGGAATTCGGAAAATTTGTTTTTCGTAGGTCTCAACAACACCTTTATTCTCCAAAGCATTAATAACAGACATGGTAACACCGGTAAAATACATTACCTCTTTAACACTAACGCTTCCTAAAGCACATATTGTTTCGGCTGTTTCTTTTTGTCTATCAGTTAAATTAACATTATAAAAATCCTCATTAATTATCTTGACATATTTTGCTGTTTTATCTCCGATATTTTGCTTTGATTTAATTTCAACAATCAGTGCATCTTTATCCTTAAGCGACAAAGCAAGTGTATCAAAATCCTCGAAAACCTTTTTAATGTTTTTTTCGGAAATTATTTCTTTTTCCCTGATAAATTCAAATACTGCTCTTTCTTTTTCGGATAATTTTTCATATTCCGAAAAGCCTGTATTTATAGCAAAAAAATTCTCCGAGCGCAGTTTTAAACCGGCAGGAAGAATTGTATTAAACGCATCATAATAGGTGCAAAAAAGGCGTTCTTTCATAAATTCACAAAGACCTAACATCTCTTCATTTATAATAGGTTCCTTGTCAATTACTGATAGAATAGATTTGATTTTCGGATTATCGGGTGTATTTAATATATCAACAATAAGTCCCTGTTTGGTTATATTTCCCCTACCGAAAGGAACTGTAACACGACAGCCGAGCATAATTTCACTGCTGAGCATGTCGGGAACAAAATATGAATAGCGCTTATCAAATGAACCCACAGCACCATCTAATACAATATGAACTGTTAAACGATTCATAGGATAAGCTCCTTTCAAAAAAATAAATAAGAATTAAAGATTTTTTTCTTTTGCTAATTTGTCGATAGCAACGCTAACTGACTTTTCCACAAGAATATCGCCGTTAGCCTGGGCAGCCTCAGATACCTTTCTTGCACACTTTGCAATATCAGTAACAAGACGATATCTATTCTCGTAATTTTCAATAAGTTTACCTAAATTTTCGTTAAGCATATAATTCACCGTTTCCTTAAAAATTATTTATTAACAATACTATCAATCGCTGAAGTATTATTTTTGGTTTTTAAATGTTGTGATTTTATTACAGAAATAAAACCGTCAACCGCATCTTCTAAATTGTCGTTAACAACAACATAATCAAATTCTTTTGCTCTTTTAATTTCTCCGATTGAAGCCTCAAGCCGTTTGTTTACAGCCTCGGCAGAGTCGGTACCACGGTTTGAAAGACGGGATTTAAGAACTTCAAAAGACGGCGGACAAATAAAAATACTAACCGCATCGGGCATTTTTTCTTTGATTTGTGCAGCACCGTTTACATCTACTTCCACAATACAGTCAAAACCGCTTTCCAGCTGTTCCTCAACATATTTCTTTGGAGTACCGTAATAATTGCCGACAAAAACATTATGCTCAAGAAGTTCACCGTTCGCAATCATTTCTTCAAATTTTTCTCGGCTTATAAACCGGTATTTTCCGTCAGGGGTTTCACCGGGGCGCATATCCCTTGTAATAACCGATATTGAAAACTTAATATTAGGACAAAGGGAAAAAACCTTTTGCAATACCGTATCTTTTCCCGACCCGGAAGGACCCGAAATAATAAATAAATTACCCTTATTCATCTTCGTCCTCCCCATCATCAACCGCACCGTCATCGAGAATTCTATTTGCAAGAGTTTCCGATTGAAGATAGGTTAAAATAATATGGTCGCTATCTGTAATAATTACCGCGCGTGTTCGGCGACCGTGGGTTGCATCAATTAAAGTTCCTTTTTCCTTTGCCTCTTGAATGGTTCTTTTAATAGGTGCAGACTCAGGGCTTACAATGGCAACCATTCGTGATGCGGATACCATATTTCCGAATCCGATATTAACAAGTTTCATAAAATATCACCGTTTCTATTCAATGTTCTGAATTTGTTCTCTTATTTTTTCTATTTCGGCTTTAATATCAACCACTGTTTTTGTAATATCAATATCAGAACATTTAGAGCCGATTGTGTTAGTTTCTCTATTCATTTCCTGAACGATAAAGTCAAGCTTTCTGCCTATGGGACCGCCGACTTCAAACAAATTATTAAGTTCACAAATATGACTTCTGAGTCGTACAGTTTCCTCATCAACGGCAATTTTATCGGCAAAAACAGCCGTCTCGGTAAGCAAACGCTGTTCATCAATATGAACATCGCCTAAAAGTTCTTTCATTTTATTTTCAAGCTTTTGACGATATTCTTTGACCGTTTCGGGAGAACGGCTTTCAACGAACTCAACCTTTGACAAAATAGTCTTTGTCCTTGAAACAACATCGTCGACCAAGCGCTTTCCTTCGGCACCACGCATACTTACAAAAACATCAAGTGCCTCTTTGGCAGTTTCGATTACCGCCAAACTAATTACTTCGTCTTCGATTTCGGTTTTTCTCGGAACAAAAATTTCCGAATTAGAAACAAGGGATGACAATTTAACATCATCCTCTAAATCATAGACCTTGCCAAGTTCTCTAAGTGCGGTTAAATAGGCATCCGCATAGTCTTTATTAACATCGAGAACAATAGATTTTCCCGAAGTATCTTCTACAACAACTCCGACTTCAACCTTACCGCGGGAAATCTTTTCCTGTAAACAACTTTTTAATTTTTCGTCCAAAAACATATAGGCTCTCGGAACACGGGAGGAAAATTCAAAATAACGGTGATTTACCGATTTAATCTCAACCGTAACATCAAATCCGTCAAAACTTTTCTTTGCCCGTCCAAATCCTGTCATACTTGAAACCGTATCAATCAACTCCCAAAAAGGATATTAAGTTATTATACCAAATTTTTTATATTTTGTCAAATTTTAAAATTTGACCTATTTACAATATCAACTTCGGTACAAAATCAATCAAATCACAAGAAACATTTATTAGTTTTATTTCTTCGTATGCGTTTACAATTTTCGTCTTACCTTTTCCGTGAATATGCCCGAAATAAACCTCTTTAATACCGTATCTTCGTAACACCTCAAGTATTTCTTTGCAAACAAAATCACCGTAAGCAAAAGGATAATGCAAAAAAACTTTAATGTCATTTTCATTTTCCAAACCGGATTTAATTGATGTCTCAAGCCTTCCGCATTCACGGGCGATAACCTTTTCGTCAAAATCTCCCGCACCGTCATAAACCCAACCTCTTGTACCGCAAACGGTGAAATCACCGCAATTATACGAGTTGTTGTGAAGAATATAAATATCGTCAAAATTATTTTCTTTTAAAAAATTGTTTATCTTTGTAGCGGTAGACCACCAAAAATCATGATTGCCTTTTAATAGGATTTTTTTCCCCTTAAGATTATGCAAAAACTTAAAATCGGGAATTGCATCTTCAATATTTATTGTCCAGGAAAAATCTCCCGGAATTACAACAACATCATCATCGGTTACGATTTTTTGCCAATTTTCTTTTAATCTTTCCGTATAGTTGTCCCAACCGTTAAAAATGTTCATTGGCTTATCAGCGCCAAAAGGTAAATGTAAATCCGAGATGGCAAAAAGTCGCATTATTATCACCAACTTAGTTGTATATTTTTATAATTTTGAGTAATGATATTATAGACCGATATAGGTCAGAAAGGAAGTATTTTTATGTCAGATTGCAGACAAAGTAAAAATTGTATCAGATGCAGTGTTAAAAATTGTATCCATCACAGCGAAGAAAACACCTGCCAAGCAGGAAAAATCCAAGTTGGTAATTCCACAGCTTGTAGTTGCAGTGAAACCTGCTGCGATACTTTCAAGTCAAAAAATTAAGTTTATCGAAAAGTATCCGGCTATAAAGCCGGATACAAAATCTTTAAATTACATAATATTAAGACATTTCTTAACTGCACTGTACATTTCTTCTTTGGAGTAAACATCGGTAAAACGAACCTTTGCGTTCTTAAGTTCAGCAATAGGCTTCGGAATATCAGTTGAGGTAAACCGGGATAAATCCTCAACCATTTTGAATTTATCGTTTGAAACCTCAACACCAACCGCATTGCAAACACTATCGGCAAATTTGTACGGAGAAGCTGTTGAAGTGATAACAACAGGACGGTTATCTCCCGTTTCTTTTAAATATTTATCATATACATTAACTGCAACTGCAGTATGGGTATCAATTAAATAACCGAATTTTTCAAAAATGTTTTTAATTGTTTCTTTTGTTTCTCGGTCATCACAACAACCGCCGTAAAATTCATCTTGAATTTTATTCTTAATATCATCAGAAATCACATATTCTCCCGTAGAAGAAAGTTGACCTTGTATCGTTGAAATATACTCATCATTATAGCCTGACATTATAAATAAAAGTCGTTCAAGATTGCTTGAAATCAAGATATCCATTGACGGTGATGTAGTAAGGAAAAATTCACGGTTTTTGTCATATTTTCCGGTATTAATAAAATCGGTTAACACATTATTCTTATTTGAAGCACAAATAAGTTTATTAATAGGTATTCCCATTTCTTTAGCATAGTATGCCGCTAAAATATTACCGAAATTACCGGTGGGAACACAAACATTAAATCCGCCGGAAATATCACTTTTATCATTTAGCAAATCAATGTATGCTGAAATATAATAAACTATTTGGGGACAAAGTCTACCCCAATTTATAGAATTTGCCGAGGAAAATTCCATTTTATTATCAGCAAGAAGACTCTTAAACTGATTGTCTGTAAAAATTTGTTTTACACCTGACTGTGCATCATCAAAATTTCCGACAATAGCACAAACATGTACATTTTCGCCTTGCTGTGATGCCATTTGAAGCTTTTGCATATCGCTGACACCCGACTCAGGATAAAAGACTATTATTTCAGTTCCTTCAACATCCTTAAATCCCTCAAGAGCCGCTTTGCCTGTATCTCCCGAAGTTGCAACAAGGATTACAGACTTATTATCACCGGATGTCTTCTTGAGAGAAGTAGTAAGAAGATAAGGCAAAATCTGAAGTGCTAAATCTTTAAAAGCGCAGGTAGGTCCGTGCCACAACTCAAGAATATTAACATTATCTCCGAGTCTTGAAATGGGTGCAGGATTGTTGTCATCAAAACTGTTTTCGTAAGCACCCTTCACGCAGTTTTCAATTTCCTCGTCGGAAAAATCGTTTAAGAAAAGTTTAAGAACATACTTGGCACGACCGATGTAATCAAGTTCTTTTAAATTATTAATATCGCTTTCACTCAAAGTGGGGATTGTATCGGGAACGAATAGTCCGCCTTCCTTTGAAATTCCGTGAGCTATTGCATAAGATGCCGAAACAGTATTCTTAACATCTCTTGTACTAAAGTATTTCATTAAACTTCCTCCAAAAAATCTTTTATATTATTATAAAACAATAATTATTGTTTGTCAAAGAATTTAAAGTAATTAAAGGCATTATCAAAGAATATTTTGTTTAAAATATCTTCTTTGATGCCTTTTTTATGTAAATAACCATATAATTTCGGTATTTGGGCAATCGTGATTTCGGTTTTGCAACCGTCAAAATCACTGCCAACCGAAATATTATTCTCAAGACCGTTATCTAAGCAAAAGGAAATATGCTTATAGTATTGTTCAAAGGTATTTCCTCCTAAAAATTCAGGATATAAACAAATACCGATTATTCCGTTCTTTTCCTTTATGGCATTCATTTGTTGCAACTTAAGATTTCTCGGGTGATTAAAAACTTCACCGACACAGGAATGAGTAGCAATAGGATAATCCGATATGTCAACCGCCGAATAGAAACTCTTTTGGTTTAAATGGGATAAATCGCAACAAATTTTAATATTATTCATTTCTTTAATAACTTCTATGCCGAAAGGCTTTAAATCAACATTTGTTTTGCAACCTCCCGCAATTTGGTTTTCGCCGTTCCAAGTCAGCGTAATGGAAAATACGCCTTGCTTTTTAAGAAGTTCTAACCGACCGATGTCGTTTTCCAGCAATGTACCACCCTCAACGGTTAATAAGGGTGTTACATTTTGCGGACAAAAAGTTATTACTTTTTCATAATATGTTTTTAACAAATTACAATAGCGCAAAAAAGGTTGTTTTTCATTTTCATCAATAAACAAAGCAAAACACTGATACCAACTACCGAAATACCTTGACCCACTGCTGTTTACAGACAACTCCTTACTTGAAAATAATAAATCTTCATCAAAAATTCTTGAAACAGTGTCGCAATGCAAATCAAAGAAATTCATAATTCACCTAAAAAGCCGATTCGATATAATCAATACTAAACATGTCTCCCTCATAAGTAACCTCGGAAAAGTCAAATCTCGGAGGCTTTTCGGTATTGAATTTTGATAAAAAATCATTAGCAAGATTTCTTACTCGGTTGATTTTAGCCGCATCGACCGATTCCGAACCGCTGACAAGAGAGTTTTTTGCACGGGTTTTAACCTCTACAAAAACAATATAATCGTCATTTTCGGCAATTATGTCTATTTCTCCAAATCTATTTGAAAAATTTTTCTTTATAACAATATAACCGTTTTTTCTAAGGTAATCGGCTGTGAATTTTTCTCCGAAAGCACCGACACCCGTTACCTTCTTTTCATAATACATTTTTCAAAAATGACAGGCGATGTATTTCACAAACGCCGTTTTCCTTTATAGCTTCATAGTGCAATTTTGTGCCGTATCCTTTGTGCTTTGCAAAACCGTATTCGGGATACTTTTTATCATATTCAAGCATTAATCTATCACGGGTAACCTTTGCCAAAATACTTGCGGCGGCAATTGAACAGGATTTAGAATCACCCTTTACAACAGTTTCGCAGGGAAATTTAATATCTTTCGGAACCCGATTTCCGTCAATCAAACAGTAATCCGGTGTTACTTTTAACGACTCTATACAGCGATTCATTGCTAAAAAGGTTGCATTAAGAATATTAAATTTCTCAATTTCCTCAAGAGTACCATAGCAAATGGAAAAGGCGATTGCTTTATCAATAATTACATCAAAAAGTTGTTCACGCTTCTTCTCGCTGAGTTTTTTAGAATCGTTTAATCCATCTATAACTGTATCAATCGGCAAAATTACCGCAGCGGCGCATACCGGTCCTGCAAGTGGGCCTCTACCCGCTTCATCAACACCGCATATATTTTTATATCCTTTTTCAATCAAACCGTTTTCAAGCGCAAAATCAGGCATTTGGCACCTCCAGGGTTATTCTTCCCAGCTTACAATTTCTAAACTCTTCTAAAAGCATTGCGGCCGCCCTTTCGGTATCAGGCTCACCGCCTCTTATCATCATTCCTCGTTTTTTTGCAAGTAAACAAAGATTATCATAAGATTCTTCACAAAAATCATCAATTTTATATCTTTCGGTTAAAAGTTGCGGATAATGTTCTATTAAAATTTCAAGCAATCGCATTGCAAGTAATTCGGTATCGAGTATTCTATCGGCTACAGCACCGGTGAAAGCCAAATGTTCACCTACCGTATTATCCTCAAATTTAGGCCATAATACTCCGGGTGTATCAAGAAGCTCAAGTTCTTTATCAACCGTAAACCACTGATTTCCCCGTGTTACTCCCGGACGGTTTTCAACCTTTGCACGATTGTTTTTTGCTATTTTGTTTATAAAAGAAGACTTGCCCACATTGGGTATTCCCACTGCCATTACCCTAAGAGGCTTACCTTCCATACCCTTTTCTTTATATTGAATTAACTTTTTAGAAAGTGCGGATTTAATTGTGTCCTTAAAGGCATTTATACCTTTTCCCGATTTACAATCCACAGGTATTGCAATTATATTATTGTTTTTAAAGTATTCAATCCATTTTTCGGTTGCTTTAGCATCAGCCATATCACATTTATTAAGTAAGATAATATGTGGCTTATCACCAATAATACCCATCAGGTCGGGATTGCGACTACTGATGGGTATTCTGGCATCAACAATTTCAGCAACCGCATCAATAATTTTAACAGTTTCGGAAATTTGGCGTTTTGTTTTTGCCATATGTCCCGGAAACCACTGAATATTTTGCGAATTAGACATTTGTTAATAACTCCGTAAATTATTTAATTTTACCAAACTTGGAAAATGGAAAAATTCTGAGTTTTACATCACCTAAGATGTATCTTGTGTCAATCATTCCGTTTCCTAAATTACCGATCGTAGAAGAACGGCTGTCCAAGGAATTGTTGCGGTTGTCCCCCATAACAAAAACGCAGTTCTCGGGAACTGTAACAACATCACCCGATAACGGAAAATCGATATCAAATTTATTATTGGTTGGCGTTCTTACATAATTTTCAACAAGTTGAACACCGTCAACATAAACTATACCTTGAACAAAATCAATTGATACGGTTTGTCCTGCCGTAGCTATTATTCTTTTAATAATCGGCTGACTTTCGTGGGTATCTAAATTTCTCTCGTTTAGATAGTTTCGGGAAATTACAACTACATCGCCTTGTCTCGGAGTATAATTCAAATTACTGATGACAACCTTTTCACCGTTTATAAAGGTATTTGTCATCGAATCGCCCTCAATAGTCGCCACACGAAAGACAAATGAAAAAATCAGGATAACCGTAACTAAAGCGGTTGTAATAACCTCTAACCAATCAAAAAACTCCATTTTAATATCAAGCTGCTTATTGCTTGAAGATTTATGATGGTGATGGTGTTCTTTTCTTGCAGAATAAACATAACTGTTATTATAATTATGATAATCTCGTGAATAACGATTATCCGAAGCAGAAAAAATAGGTAACAAAACTTTCACCTCAATATGAAAATATGGAGAACGAGAAATCCCGTTCTCCAGTATTATTAGCCGATAAGTTCTTTAACCTTTGCGGCCTTACCAACTCTATCACGCAAATAATAAAGTTTTGCTCTGCGAACCTTACCGCGTCTAACGGTTTCAACCTTTGCTACGATAGGAGAATGAACCGGGAATACTCTCTCAACTCCAACTCCGTATGAAAGACGGCGAACAGTGAAGGTTTCGGCAATTCCTGAATTGTTCTTAGCAATTACAGTTCCTTCGAAAACCTGAATTCTCTCCTTCTCGCCTTCTTTAATTCTAACATGTACCTTAACAGTGCTACCGATTTCAATGGTAGGAACTTCGGTTTTAAGCATATCTGCTGTTAATTCTTTAATAGCGTCCATTATAAATATCCTCTCTAAATATAAGTATTAGAAGTTCATAAATCTTTAAGACCAGAGGAACATCCGTTTTAATGTCAAAAAATTCGGCACCAAACCCACCTTGAGGTAAGGCGAAATTATTTTACCATACTTGCAACTTCGGCAGCGAAATCGTCTACACGCTTTTCAATGCCCTCGCCTTTTTCAAAACGAACGAAGTCAACAATCTTAAAGGTCTTGCCCATATCCTTAGCAGACTTTTCAACATACTTGCCAACGGTTAAGTCGCCGTCCATAACAAACTGCTGTTCAACAAGACAATTTTCTTTATAGTACTTGCCAATCTTACCGTCAACAATTTTACCGAGAACTGCATCCGGCTTATTAGCCATTTTGGGGTCTTCCTTCATTTGAGCAATAAGGATTTCCTTTTCCTTTTCGATAACTTCAGCAGGAACCGAAGCCTCATCAAGGTATCCCGGATTCATTGCGGCAATCTGCATTGCAACATTTCTACCGATAGTAATAAACTCATCAGCATTTGCATCAAAATCACCATCAAACTTAACCATAACACCGATTTTACCACCGGCATGAACATAAGATACAACATTTCCTTCAAAACGAACAAAACGACGAACCTTAATGTTTTCACGAATCTTAAGGAATAATTCCTGAACCATTTCTTCAACGGTTTGTCCGTCCTTAGTGCACTTAAGAAGTGCATCAAGGTCAGCAGGATTTTCGTTTGCAACAATCTTAGCAACCTCTAATGCGAGAGCCTTAAACTCTTCACCATTAGCAACAAAGTCAGTTTCGGCATTAAGTTCAACAACTACGCCGACACCGTTTTCAACAATAGCACATACAGTACCTTCAGCAGCAACACGACCTGCCTTCTTAGCTTGGGAAGCAAGTCCCTTTTCACGAAGGAAATCAACAGCGGCATCCATATTGCCATCACATTCGGTTAAAGCCTTTTTGCAGTCCATCATACCGCAACCGGTTTTCTCTCTAAGTGCCTGAACATCTTTAGCAGTAAAAGCCATTACTATTTCCTCCTATTATTCAGCATCTTCAGCAGAAACTTCAGCTTCAACTTCAGCCTCATCTTCTACTTCTTCATCATTAGCGGCAGTTCCCATTTCGGTTCCCTGTCTGCCTTCAATAACAGCAGCGGCGATTGTTTCGGCAATTAATTTAACTGCACGGATAGCATCATCGTTACCGGGGATAACTGCATCAATTTCATCAGGGTCGCAGTTGGTATCAACGATAGCAATAATCGGAATACCAAGCTTCTTTGCTTCTTGAACTGCAATTCTTTCCTTGCGTGGGTCAACAATAAAGAGAGCACTTGGGAACTTGTTCATATTTTGGATACCACCGATGAACTTCTCAAGTTTCTCAATTTCAAGCTCTAATTTAACAACTTCTTTTTTGGGAAGAAGGTCAAATGTACCGTCTTCACGCATACCGCGAAGTTGCTCAAGACGAGCAATTCTTGTACGAATAGTCTTAAAGTTTGTAAGCATACCGCCAAGCCATCTTGCATTGACATAAGGCATTCCGCAATGCTCTGCTTCTTCCTTAATGGAATCCTGAGCCTGTTTCTTTGTGCCTACAAAAAGAATATCTCCGCCTTCAGCAGCGATGTCACGAGCAAAAAGATATGCTTCGTTTAACTTCTTAACTGTCTTTTGAAGGTCGATGATGTAAATGCCGTTACGCTCTGTGAAGATGTAACGAGCCATTTTCGGGTTCCAACGCCTTGTTTGATGTCCGAAATGAACACCGGCTTCAAGAAGTTGTTTCATTGATACTACTGCCATAATTATTTCCTCCTGAGGTTTTACCTCCATCATGCCAAAGTACGATAAATTACCGCAAGTATCAAACGGTAACACCTAACGACATTAAGGCATAATGTGTGTATTATTTACTGTCGCAATACGACAGCTAAATGAGTATATCATAACTCTGATAAAAAATCAAGGTTTTTTATAAAAATTTATTAAAGTAAATGAAATTTAAAGACAAGTTCGGCAAAAACAATGGAAACCATACTCAAAAGTTTAATTAAAATATTGATTGACGGACCCGAAGTATCCTTGAACGGGTCGCCGACTGTATCACCTACAACTGCGGCTTTATGGCAATCACTGCCCTTTCCTCCGTTGACTCCGCTTTCAATATACTTTTTAGCATTATCCCAAGCGCCGCCGGAATTTGACATAAATATTGCCATTAAGAAACCTGATGCGGTAGCACCTGCAAGAAGTCCTACAACACCTTGATATCCTAAAATCAATCCCACTATTATCGGTGTTAAAATAGCAACTATCGTCGGAAGTATCATTTCCTTCAAACTTGCCTTTGTACAAAGGTCAACACAAGAGGCATAGTCGGGGTCATTTTTACCATCCATTAGTCCTGTAATTTCTTTAAACTGTCTTCTTACCTCGATAACAACCGATTGTGCGGCTTTGCCAACCGAATTCATTGTAATAGCCGCAAACACAAAAGGTAAACATGCTCCTATAAATAAACCAACTAACACGACAGGATTCATTATATCGAAATTATGAGCAATTTCTTTTCCTGCCTTTGATGCAACCTCACCTATCTTATCAATATAGGATGCGACCAAAGCAAGTGCAGTTAAAGCGGCAGAACCGATAGCGAAACCTTTTCCGGTTGCGGCAGTTGTATTTCCCAAAGAATCAAGTGCATCGGTTCTATCTCGTACCTGAGACGGCTGTCCTGACATTTCGGCAATACCACCTGCATTATCGGCGACAGGACCGTAAGCATCGGTAGCAAGAGTAATACCAAGTGTAGAAAGCATACCAACGGCGGCAAGGGCAATACCGTAAAGACCTTTAGCACCACTTTGTGCGCCACCGCTGACAAAATACGCAACCAAAATACAAGCACTGATAATTACAATAGGAACAACAGTAGATAACATTCCGAGACTTATACCGCCGATAATAATTGTAGCCGAGCCGGTTTTTGAAGTATCGGCAAGATTTTTAGTAGGCTTATAACTGTCGGATGTAAAATATTCGGTTGCCTGTCCTATTAACACACCGGCAATAAGTCCCGATAGTATAGCAAAATAATAATTAACACTACCCAAAATAAAATATGTTAAAGGTAATGCCGATATTGCAATCAGAACTGCACTTGTGTTCGTACCACGGCTTAATGCTTTTAACAGCATTTTTTGGTCGGCGCCCTCTTTTGTTTTAACAAGAAAAGTACCGAAAATCGAACAAATAATTCCAAGAGCCGCCATAACCATTGGTAAAGCCATAGCCTTAATATCGCCGAAAGCGGCAACTCCCAGCGCCGAAGCCGAAATAATTGAGCCTACATAAGACTCGTACAAATCGGCACCCATTCCCGCAACATCACCTACATTATCACCGACATTATCGGCAATTACCGCAGGATTTCTCGGGTCGTCCTCGGGAATACCGGCTTCAACCTTTCCCACAAGGTCGGCGCCCACATCGGCAGCTTTAGTGAATATGCCACCGCCTACACGGGCAAACAAAGCCATAGAAGAAGCACCCATACCAAAAGTCAGCATTGCGCTTGTAATATCTGCGGCACCCCTACCGAAACCGTATTTCAGTATAATGAACCATAAGGAAATATCAAACAGTCCAAGTCCCACAACGGTAAATCCCATAACCGAACCGGCGGAAAACGCTACCCTCAAACCTTTATTTAATCCCTCTTTACACGCATTTGTGGTACGGGCATTTGATAAAGTTGCTATTTTCATACCGACAAATCCCGAAAGTCCCGAGAAAAATCCCCCTGTAACAAAAGCAAAAGGAACAAACCAAGTCAGCAAACCGAAAGCAGCCATAATGCAAAGTATGACAAACATACAAGCAAAGAATATAGAAACAATAGTATATTGTCTCTTTAAATATGCGTTAGCACCCTTCCTGATTGAGGCGGAAATCTTTTTCATTTTGTCGTCGCCTTCGGAAAACTTCAGAATACCGTTTGCTTTAACAACGGCAAATATAATTGCTATTATTGAGCCCACAAGTGTAATAAAAGGTAAACATCTAATCAATAATTCCATACTAATCACCATTCCTTATTAAGACACAAATACGATAAATAATCATCAAAACGGTGATTTTTTATCCTAATCTGTTTCGGTTCCTTGTAAAGGTAAGAAACAGGCGTCTTTATTTATAGTGTGATTTTTCACACTATAGTTTTCTATCCGAAATTTTAATAAAGTATACAACTTTGTTATAATTTTGTCAATATTTTTTTAAAAAGTAATATTTTCCATATTTTTTTGTTTATTTTTTATCAATGTCGGCAAAAAATAGTCTTTAACCATATTTTGATTAAAGACTGACGAAATATTCATTATTTACTTTTTTAATGGTCGTACCATATTTTTTTGAAAGTTCCTGCAATCTATCCATAAAATCGCAATTCTCGGCAATTCTCGGAAGACCTCTTGTATTATCGGTTGAATTATATCCCAATTCAACAGGAAGTAATTTTACCTCAACAAGCTTTCCCTTAGAAATATTAACAAACGGTAGGATTGCCTCGAACATTACAGGATTATACATAAGTCCCCTTTTACCGCCGTTTGACCTTACATCAAGCAACCTTTTTATTCCTTCACCCGGATTTACACTATACTTATTGTAAAAATCGGCAGGAGCCTCGGGAATACTGTTTAATTGCATTATGAAATTTCCGATGGAATAAAATATCGGTCTGTCATTGTATATTTCAATTCCACGAAGAAGATGGGGTCCGTGGCATACTACTATATCAGCACCGCAGTCAATACAAAATCTGCAAAAATCTTCTTGAAACTTTGGGATAATACTGATATCAGGGTCAATTTGCTCGTGGGTATGGTAAGAAACAACAACTTCTCGGCAGGTTTGTTTTGCCTTTAAAATAGATGTTTTAATCCTTTCCAAATCCGTCTTATCCGGAGTCAAAACACACTCGGGATTTTCTCCCTCTTCCATCATAATACTGCCAAAGGAAAACTCGTTATCCTTTAACGGTAATAAATATCCGTCTTTTCTATCAAGGTCATCAGAGGCATTTATTCCGGTTTGTTTTGCAACTTCTTTCATTAAATTCATTTGTTCTTTTGTAACAATGAGTTTTTTCTTTATATGTAAACCGTTTATTCCCGGTCTACCTTTAAAACAAGGTGATTTTTCACCTGCAATCATTGAATTATCAAAGGTTGAACAAACCGAAATCAATGCACTTTTTTCATTATTATAAGAAAATACCGTTGGATTTGAAGCTTCTTTTAAATCATATCCGGTACCTGAATAAGGAATACTATAATCATTAAGAATTTTTAATGTGGAAGTAAAACCGTCAACAGTAAAGTCAAAAGCGTGATTATTATTAAAAGAAGTAATATTAAAGTCAAAAGCCAGTGTGGATTCAAGACATTTTTTATCAGCCCTGAGATATGAGCCACCGCTAAACTGCGAACCGGGACAACTGCCCATTTCATTCAAAGTTGTTTCAAGATTAAAAAACCTAAAATCGCCTTGTTTTATAAAATCTCTTACTTTATCAGCTCCGTCATAATCATTGACAAAAGGGGCTTGAACCATACAGTCTCCTGCAAAGGTATATTTCATATTCTATTCTCCTAACAGAGTTTTACAAAACTCAAGAGATATTTCAAGGCCTTTTTTCAGGCTTTCGGGAACAATATATTCATCAAGGGTGTGGCAACACGCACCTTCAAAAACTCCGAAAGTTATTGCAGGTACTCCGAGAGAAATCGGAACATTACTATCGGTTGAACCGATTTCATAACGAACATCTTTATCAACAACTCTTGCGACAATCTTTTCAAGAATTTCGCATAAGTATTTTGATTTATCCTTCATTTCAGATGTTCCGCAAGGTCTATCACCGATAAGTTCAATATCAGCCGTAACACCTTCCGATTTAATTCCATCAAAAATTACTTTAAATCTATTCTTCATTATTTCGAGACATTCGGAATTATTAGAACGGTATTCACAAAGCATCTCGGCTTTTTGCGGAATGGTGTTTACTGATGTTCCACCGCTGATTATTCCCACATTATATGTTGTAACACTGCCCTCTCTTTTAGGAACCTCAATCTCATAAATCTTGTTTATTACTTTTGAAAGCTCATAAATAGCATTGGTGTTGCCAAATCTTTCAAAGGAGTGTCCGCCCTGTGTGTTTACCGTAAGTTTGTATCTGTGAGAACCGACACATTCATTATAACAGCCGTTTAAATCGCTGTTATCAAGTGAAATGAATTCTTTGATTCTATCACCGTAAGTTTTAAACAACTGCTTTGTACCCTTTAAATTTCCAAGTCCCTCTTCGCAGGAATTAAAAACAAACATAACGCCGTTTTTAGGCTTAATATTATGTTTAAGAAAATACTTGACAGTATATAATAACACAACAACACTTGCGGTGTCGTCGCCTACACCGGGACAATAGAATTTTCCGTCCTTTTCGATAACGCAAAGTTCGTCAAGGTCGGAAAAAACCGTATCCGTATGTGCGGCAATCACCGAAATTTCATTACTGTTCTCGCAGTTTAACGAAAAAATTGCATTATAGGCTTCATCAATTATTACATTATCGGCACCAAAGGATAATAGTATTTCTTTAATATACTCGGCTCGATTTTGCTCCATACCGGATGGTGCCGGAATAGAGCAAAGTTTTTTTAATGTATTAAGCATATTATCATAATTTTCATCAATAAAAACCGAAAACATATTTACTCCTTAAATGTTTGCAATTATGGCGGCAATCCTTTTTGGTGATACAGAAAATTTACTTAAATCAACATATTCTTCCCTTTTGTGAGCATGGTCGCCAATAGGTCCGATAGAATCAATGACCGGTATATCCCGCTGTGTAACATACGCCGCATCCGAGCCACCCAAGCTATTATTCTCAACCAATTCTTCCATATTAAGCGAATTAAAAAGACGGTTTATCCAATTGAAAAAATCAACATTTTTTTGAGATAAAGGCATCGAGGGACGATAGGACAGTTCTTCTACTACACAAGAAGTACCTTTTATATGAACCTTTTCGGAAATTTCCTTTGCCACAGATTTTATGGTTGCATATTGCTCCTCATTTTTAAATCTTGTATCAACATAAAAAACACATTGGTCCGGAACGGTATTAACAGCTTTACCGGCAGTAATTACATCACAACTCATAGTGATATTATCACGGTCTTTATATTTTTCAAGCTCAATAATTTTATATGCTGCCTCGGCTAATGCGTTGGCTCCGTCCATACAGGTTGCACCGTGCTCGGCAATACCTTTAACGGTGAATTTCAGTTTGCAAATTCCCTTACGCTTTAAGGTTACACCGTTTCCGGTGTAGCAAGGCTCCAGATTAAGAAATCCGACAGCATCCTTTGCTCTTTCGCAAATATAATTGATTGTAGCCTTGTTGCTTTGCTTTGAGGATGTTTCTTCATCGGATTGCAAAAGAAGCATTACCGGTCTTTTATCGTAGCCCATTATTTTTAAAGCTTCCATAGCCCAAAAACCTGCCACACAACCTGATTTATCATCACAAACTCCGGGGCCTATCATTTTATCTCCCTCAAAAGTTACACAGGGATTTCCGAAATATCCGATTTTATGAACGGTATCCATATGTGCCGACAAACAAAAAGGAGCAGTACCAAGACTTGAATTCATTGTAATTACTACAACATTTCCCGAAACATCTTGTCTGAAAACTTCGGTCTTAAAACCCAATTCTTTTGCTTTGTTGATAAAATATTCGCCAACTTTATCAACACCCTCTTTGTAATCAGTTGGGTCTTCAATTTCCACAACTTCTTTTAAAAAGGAAACATATTTATCTTTTAAAGACTCGACCGTTTCTAATAGCTTATATACATCCATTGTATTCACCTTGCAAATAAATCGTTAGAAACCGGTTTATTTTATATTAAATCAAGAATTGTTTTATCTCCGTAAACATTATTCCAATCCTTATCAAATCCATCAACGGCAACATCGGTTAAAGGATGCTTTGCAAGTGCCTTTAAAATGTCAAGAGAAATTGTAGAATAATGGCAACCTGCAAGAGCAACATCGTTTACCTGCTGAACATTTTTAAATGAAGCAGCCAAACACTTACAATCAACACCGTAGTTTTCAAATGTTGCAACTATATCGGCAACAACACCTACGCCGTCAGCATTAACCATATCAAGACGGTTAACATACGGAGCAACAAGCTTGGCACCGGCTTTTGCGGCTAAAAGAGCCTGTTGCGGTGTAAAAATAGCAGTCATTAAAACGCCTATGTTTTCTTTTTTAAGCATCATACAAGCCTTAAGACCTGCTTCTCCGATTGGAACTTTAATATAGAATTCTCCGCCCACAAGGTCTCGGAGTGCTATTGCCTCTTTAACAATATCTTCGGCAACCTTTGATGTTGTCTGAACACAAAGCATTTTATCTTTGCCGATAATATTTCTAATGTCAAGTAATCTTTGCTTAAAATCACATTTTTCTCTTGCAATAATTGAAGGATTAGTTGTTACACCTTCAATCGGGTAAAACTCATTAGCGATTTTAATTGCCTCTAAATCAGCAGTATCAAGAATGTAAATCATATTATTATCTCCCTAAATTATTTCAATATTAAGTATATTGCAAAGGTCTTTAATTCTATCACGGTTATCACCGTAAGAAATAATATAATGTTGACACATTACATTTTGAGCAAACTTTTCAACATCGTCTAAGAACACCTGAAGTCCCGGTAATTGGGGAGCAGGTTGTGTCCAACCGGCTTCTTCCCACTTCGGCGGAGTCTTGCCATCACCTACAACCATATGCATAAAGTATTTTCCGTCATTACAGAAAAGACGACACATAGTAATAGTACCGGTTTTTACCTTTGATACATTTAAAATGCCCTCGGAAAGTTCACCGAATGCGGCAGGCATAACTGTTGTATCACCCATAGTAACCTCGGCAGGGATATAGTCCGGAACACCTGCTAATACGCTATCCTCAAAGAACTCATAGAACTCAAGATATGCACCGCATTGACCTGTCAATGACTTAATAATTAACTGTGTAACATTTCCCAAACAGTCGTTTTCGGGAATTGTGGAAACACCCTCGCAGTCGGCAAGAAGCATAAAGATAGGTGCAGGTGGGAAACCGATAAGTTTCTTCATACCGTCCACATCTTTAAGGGAAATTGCCTTGTATCCTCTCTCATCAATTAGAGATTTGATTGCCAAATAATATCCGGCAGCCATTTCCATTCCCTCACGCTTTGCAGGTTTAAGGAAATTCCACTTAGACATAACCTTGTCGATTACCTCAGCCTTAGCCTCGGCGGTAATTTCATCATATCTTTGCTTAATTTCAAGCATTTCAAATGTTTCAATTTCAGGACCGATTTCTCTCTTTAAAGAACTGCCGTCATATAAAGTTCCGTAAAGATTCATATCTCTGTATCCTGCCATACCAACACGGGCAAATCTAAGCTCCTTAGCAGCTGACGCGGCAACGCAAAAATCAGCAACTTTTTTAGTATTAGAAGGTTTACCGATAATTTCGTAAACATACTTGAATTTATAACCTAAATCGGCAAATGTTTTACGAAGTGCTGAAGTACCTGCCTGGTCGGCGGTAGTAACAATTCTACCTTCCTCAATCCAGCCGCAAAGTCCCCATAAAACTATGGGCAAATGGCGATATTTTTCCGCAATCTTTACAACTGCATGGGTGGGAATCCAACCTGCAATACAAAGAACAAGGCTGTCAAAATCCTTACCTTCTAAAGCATCGTAAGCCTTTTTAATATCTTTTTCCTCATAATCATCGGTTATGGGATAAACAGAAATTAAATCAAGACCTTCTTTTTTAAGACCTTCTTCGGCGGCTTTGCACTTATTAATAATAATATCAATAGGTGTATTAACTTCACCGAAACCTACAAAAGCTGTTTTACTCATACTATTTTTTCCTCCGCATCACAAAAGTTTTTATATTGTGCGGTATAATCTATACCGCTTGGTACATAAGTCTTTTTAATTTTAATATTTTTACCTGCTATTTCTTTAACATCGTTATAAAGCCCGATTCCCACACCGGCAAGTATGGCAGAGCCGAGACAAGCTGTTTCGTTATTCTCAAGGATTGCAATATTCTTGCCCGTCATATCAGCCTTAATTTGACACCAAAGCGGACTTGAAGCACCACCGCCCATTGAACGAATTTCTTTTGAATTAATACCTAAATAATCAAGGTTTGCTTTAAGCATATCGGCAACCGACTCGAGAATACTTCTTACAAAATGTCCCCGTGTATGCTCCATTGTAAGTCCCATAAAGGCACCCTTTGCGTCAGGATTGTATTTAGGCATTGTAGAACCGCAAAGGTAAGGCAAAAACACAAGTCCATCACAACCGGGATTAACCTCTTTTGCCAAATTGTCAAGTTCCTTAAAATCAAAATTCTCGCACAAATTATTTTTAAACCATTTAAGGGCAATTCCGGCAGTCGGTGTCCAACATAACAGGCAGTAATTCCCGTCATAATTTTTATGGCAGGGAATTATACTGTTTGGATTGTATTCAGGAAATTTGTCGGTTGTTGAAAATACAACCATTGTTGTACCTGTCATTTCACTGACAGCACTGTCATCCACAACTCCGGCACCGATTGCACCTGCAACCTGGTCCATTGCCGAAGTAACAACAGGTATTCCTTTATACTCTCCTACCTTAACGCCACTGTCATGAATTTCAGGCAAAACTTCGGAACTTATTCCGATAAACGAAAGCATTTCGTCCCACCAACAGTCGTTTTTAATGTCAAAATATATCGTCGAGGACTGCAAAGTTTTTTCGGTAACAAAATTTCCGGTTAATCTATAAAGCAAATAATCTTCTAACAAAAATATCTTTTTTGTTTTATTTAAAATGTCGGGTTTGTTTTGCTTTATCCAAAGGATTTTTGCCGCAGGCCAAGTTGCGGTAATTTCAGGTTGTCCCGTAACTTCGTAAACCCTTTCGTTTCCGAAATGTTCTTTTATCATTTGGGCTTCTTGGGAAGCTCTGTTATCAAGCCAAACAATGGCATCACATAAAGGATTACCGTTTTCATCGGCAAAAATAATGGTTTCGCATTGTGTATCAATGGCAATACCCGAAATTTCAATATCCTTTGAAACCTCAACAAAAGCCTCTCTGAAAAGTTCAAAATAGTCGTTCGCCGGAAATTCAACCAAATCACCCGAAACCTTAAGGGTATAATCCTTGGTTGTACTTTTAAAAAGATTACCGTTTTCATCAAAGACACAACACTTTAAAGATGTTGTACCGATATCGGCACCAAGTAAATATTTCATTACTTTCCTTCTCTTTCGTCATAAGCCTTGCGAACGGCTGCCATCATTTCCTCTGCCATTTTAGCAGGACTTTCGGCTTTGCAAATTCCGCTTGAAGAACCCGAGCCGTCAGCACCGGCCTTAATTATGTTATAGCAATCATTTCCACAACTGATTCCGGCACTTGGAAGAACCATAATTTCAGGATTAATTGATTTAACAAGAGAGATACAAGCATCAACATATTCCCTGCCTACTGCAATTCCCGTACCGATAAGCTCGGAAGGCTCGGCAACAACAATGTTGGGGTTCATTTCGGCAACAGCCTTAATTTCTTCTTCGGTGTCGGCACAAACGATGGTTGCAAGTCCTACTTCGTCAGCTCTTTTAATTGCTTCTTTTAATTCATCAAGTGTTAGTTTACACTCGGCGTGATTAAGCATAACACCAACACTGCCGGTAGCCTTTACAGCCTCGGGAAGAATAGTTCCCATTCCACGACCTACAGGTATGCTATCCATACTTTGAGCATAAACATGAATTCTATCGGATGTATTTTCAGCTATTAATCTAAGGTCGGTAGTTTGCACATCGGCAATAACATCCATTTCATATTTTTGTGCAAACTTGTCAATCTCTTTCATAAGTTCTAAGAGTTCTTCGCCATATAGATATGCCTTAGGTCCAAACTCAAAAAACGGAGTTGAAATCTTATAATCTTTAACCATTATTCGGGTTTCCTTTCATCTTGGTCTAAATTTTCAGCTCTATCCTTGCAAAACTCCAAAAATTTCACCCATTCGTTGGGGTCAAGAAATTGATTTTCGCCGGTTTCTTTAAGAATACGAGCTTTTTCAAAGGTATTATTATTCCAACAGTGATTACCGATAAATATATCAACCTTTTCCTTTAGCAAACGGTCGCAACTGTTTAGATAATCCTGTAAACAGGAAGGATAATATGAACGGTGCCATTTTTTTAGAGAATTAGGACCTGCACCACCGAACATTCCGGCAGTATAAGGAATACCATTTAGCGTAGTATTAAACAATACCGACATAACACCGATTGTATGACCGGGTGTATAGATAAACTTAAATGTGGTGTTACCGAGAGTAAACTCATCACCGTCATTTACAGTTATATCCGCAACAAATCCACAGGCATCATAGGCATTCTTTTCGTCAACCTTTGAAATAATTGTCTTGCAACCCGAAAGGTGCTTAAAAGCATTTCCGGAGCCGGTATGGTCCTCGTGATAATGTGTGTAAAACGCATACTTAACATCACGGGGATTAAGACCGATTTTATGCATATGGTCAATTACCATATGTAATGTAAAAATATTACCCGAGTCGATTAATACCAAGCCGTCTCCCGTGTCGATAATATGACAAGATTCCTGAAAAGTGCCTACAAAATAGATATTATCGGATATTTTAAAAGGCTCCATTTCACCAAGCCACGGTTCGTTATCCTCAATATTTCTTCTTTGATACATAAACAATACCTCTTACTTATTGTTAAGTCTTGCGCCTACGGCACCGCCCGGATGAATAAGGGCAAACTGTTCCTTTTGATAATCGGTTTCTTCAATCAAAGCACAAATAAGTGCATCAAAAAGAGCAATGGTGGCTACAAAACTTGCAGTTGCCTGCATATTGTATTTATCGCTTTCCTTTTCAATTATTAAAGGTAAAGTAATATGAGAATCGGCACCGATAGGTGAATTCATATTTTCGGTTACACCTATAACCGTAGCACCTTTTTTGAGAGCAACATCTAAAATGGGAAGTAACTCCCCTGTTTTTCCGCCACGGGAAACGAGAATTACAACATCACCCTTCTGCACCGAACCCAGTCCGCCGTGTAATGCCTCACAGGGTGGCAAAAACTGTGCCGGTCTTTCAATACAACATAATGTATGTGCAAGTTTTTTAGCCGCAATTCCTGATGTTCCGCTTGCGCTTGTTATTACCCTATTACATTTTGTAATAGCCTCAACTGCTTTTTTAAAAGCATCGCTATTAATAGCGGGAAGCATATCGCTTACAGCTTTGGTTTCAATATTTATTGATTCCAAAGCCGAATTTAATGAAGTTTCTTTCATAATCTTTTCATCCCTCAAGTTTAAGCGATAACAATATTCACATCGCTTTTTTTAAGTTTATTTATTATCTTTGTACTTGCACCTTTATTTGTTACAACAGTATCAATTTTATCGACACCGGAAATCTTCTTATAAGTAATCTTTCCGAGTTTAGTGCCGTCAAGTGCCGCAATAACCATATTTGATTGCTTAATCATTTTTTTGCAAATCTCTGCCTCTTGGTCATAATAAGTTGTAATTCCACCCACATCGTCAATACCGTCGGCCGATAAAATAAGTACATCCACCTTGTATTCGTCTAACTGGGTAAGCGTCAAGGTGCCATATACAAATTGGTATTCGGAATTAACCTCTCCACCTAAAAGAGTAATATGCAAATTAGGATATTTAGCACCCTCTAATGCCAAAACAACCGAATTAGTAACAATGTTTAAATTGTTCTTTTCGGTTAGTTTTTTCATAACTGCAAGAGAAGTTGTACCGGCATTCATCATAACGGATTGATTATCGTGAATCATACCGGCAACCTTAATTGCAATTTCCTCTTTTTGCAAGCGGTTGGTATTTGACCTTTGTGCAAGGCTCATATTATAGTAACTATCGGAGATGCTTACAGCACCTCCGTGTACTCTTGAAAGAAGGCCTTTAGTTTCAAGTTCAGCCAAATCATTCCTTATACAAACCTCGGAAACACCAAAAGTATCGCTAAGTTCAGATACAATCACCTTGCTGTTTTCACGAAGTAAATCAAGGATTGCCTGACGGCGCTCTACTAAAGATAATTCTCTCATTATAAGTTATCTCTGTTGCTGTAAAGTGTAGTGGATATCGTCAGCCTTTTCTTCATCGGTGAATTTATGTAATGTGTTAATAACTTCACCGTTATTCCACTTTCTATCCTCAACATCCTCGGTAGTACCCATAACTGTTACATTAAGCTGTCTTCTACGAGCTCTTACATGGTCCCAGTCAATAAAGTAAACATGGGCAAACTCACCGCCGTCAAGCTCACCGTCTTTAATGGTCATAGTTTCGCTTCTGCCGAAGAAAACCGAACGAAGATGTCCGTCGGTGTTCATAGAAGTATAATCACCCGGCTCATTTACGAAACGACCGAACTTTGAATGAAGCGGTCCCGGATGACGGTATTGATGCTCCTCGGCAAAGTCGGGAATCATTTTTCTCATAATGTCCAAAAGGTCATGCTGTAAAAACTCTAAATCAAAGCTATCAATATCATGTGAACACTCTTGTACCATAACCGAACAAGTAGTATGATGTGAAGCGATAGCAACTGTTCCGTTCTTTACGCCGGAAGCCTTAACGATTTCCATAATCTCCTTTGAAACATCGTGGAAGGTCGGTATCCAACCTCTTGACTGTAACTCTAATTCCTTTTGAAAAACCTTAAATTCCATTTTAAAAATCTCCTTTTGTTTTATTTCGTTTCCGGTTTCGTTTGGTTTTGTTTCATTATCGCACAATAATACAAAAAAGTCAAGTTATTAATATACCTAAATTTTAATTCTGATAAAAGAGAATTAAAGTTAAAACAGCATAAATATTAATTACACAAGATTAAGTCCGAGATTCAAAAATCAGAATCTCGGACTTTAAATTTCCACATACTATCCTACTATATTTTAAACAACAAATCACCATAGGTGGGATACGGCCAAATATCTCTTGGCATAAGAGTTTCGGATTTATCGGAAATATCTCTTATTTTTTCCATTGTATCAAGTACATTTTCACGATAAATAACAGCCCTTCTTCCCACATCATTGGTGTTTTGGGCTTCTTGCACCGTTTTATCAAGGCTATTAGTCAGTTCAAACAATTTGTCATAACAAGAAGATAACGAGGAAATAATATCCTTTTCGGCAAAAGAAGGCTCAATACCCAAAGCTTGTTTCTTTTTCTCGGCTGTTTTACAAAAAGACAATACGGCTTTTGAAACAGACGGCATAATATCTCTTCTAACCATTTCATAGAGAGTTAAAGCCTCAATGTGTAATACCTTACTGTAATTTTCAAGAGAAATTTCGGCACGGCATCTAAGTTCGGTTTCACTGAAAACACCGTGTCTTTCAAACATATCAATATTTCTATCGTTACAAAGAAAAGAAATTGCATCAGGTGTACTCTTTAGATTTAATAGTCCCCTCTTTTTCGCCTCTTCTTTCCACTCATTAGAATAGCCGTCTCCGTTAAAAATAATTCTCTTATGCTCAGAAACAGACTCACGAATAATAGCTAAAACCTCAGATTTGAAATCGGTCGATTTTTCAAGTCGGTTTGCAAAATCGCAAAATACATCTGCAGTTATTGTGTTAAGCATAACATTTGTATCAGATATTGATGATGACGAGCCCAACATTCTAAATTCGAATTTATTACCTGTGAAAGCAAAAGGAGAAGTGCGGTTTCGGTCGCTGTTATCCTTTTTGAACATCGGAATAACATCTGTTCCCACATTCATAGTTGCTTTCATTTTATCATCGTGATGAATTCCTTTTTCAATATCCTCAAGTATTGAAGTAAGCTCATCGCCTAAATACATCGAAACAATGGCAGGAGGTGCCTCGGCACCGCCTAATCTATGGTCGTTTCCGGCAGTTGCAACCGAAATTCTAAGTAAATCCTGGTGTTGGTCCACCGCCTTAATAACTCCGGCAAGACAAAGCAGGAAAATTAAATTTTCACTTGGATTTTTTCCCGGATTTAAAAGATTAATTCCGGTGTTTGTTGCCAAAGACCAGTTATTATGCTTTCCGCTGCCGTTTACACCCTTAAAAGGCTTTTCGTGCAACAAACAAACAAGCCCATGCTTGTCGGCAATTTTTTTCATTAGCTCCATTGTAAGCTGATTATGGTCGGCGGCAATATTGGTGGTTGTGAATATGGGAGCCAATTCGTGCTGTGCAGGAGCAGCCTCGTTATGCTCGGTTTTAGCAAAAACACCCAATTTCCAAAGTTCTTCGTCAAGTTCCTGCATAAAAGCGGCGACACGAGGTTTAATAACACCGAAATAATGGTCATTCATTTCCTGACCTTTCGGCGGAACCGAGCCGGTAAGTGTTCTTCCGCAGTATATTAAATCGGGACGCTTGTTAAACAATGCTTTATCCACCAAAAAGTATTCCTGTTCGGGACCTGCAGTTGTTCTAACCGATGTTACATCCTCCATACCGAATAGTTTAACAATCCTAAGCGCCTGTTTTCCAACAGCATCCATACTTCTGAGTAATGGGGTTTTTTGGTCAAGTGCTTCTCCTCCGAAAGAACAAAACGCAGTAGGAATACAAAGAGTGTTATCCTTTACAAAAGCAAACGAGCTCGGGTCCCAAGCGGTATATCCCCTTGCTTCAAATGTTGCACGAAGTCCACCTGAAGGAAAAGAAGAAGCATCAGGCTCACCTTTTATTAACTCTTTACCGGAAAAATCCATAATAACATTTCCGTTACCTGTTGGTGCAATAAAACTATCGTGTTTTTCGGCTGTAATTCCCGTCATTGGTTGAAACCAGTGTGTAAAATGGGTAGCACCCTTTTCTATTGCCCAATCCTTCATTGCCGATGCAACAATGTTGGAAATACTGCTATCAATTGCATTTCCCGAAACAATGGCATTCTTAAGCAATTCGTATGTATCCTTCGGCAAACGTTCTTTCATAACCGTATCATCAAAAACATTACTGCCGAATATTTCATTTATAACTGATTTTCCCATCTGAAACACAACCTTTAAAGATATAATAAAAGTATTTTATACATTTAAACTGTAAATGTCAACATAATGAAGCAAAAACAAAAAACTTATATTAATTTTGCCAATAACACCTAAATATATAAATAGGTGATTGCTTTTACTTAATATTATTAAGTATCAAGTGGAACTATTGTGATATTTTTAAACATTTCCGGCAAATATTCCAACCAAACAATACAATCGCTTAATGTTAAATCGGTTTTATCGCCACTACTTAGCAAAAAAGATAAATCATCTTTTGAAAATCCGTTTTGCACAATATTCTCCATTAGTGCCGAAATCATTGCAGTATCAATACTAAATTTGTTTGATTTCATCATTGAAACCACATCAACACCGGTAAGCCTTATATTTTGTCCGTCAATTACGGTATTAATACCTCCGATTCTATCAACAAGCTCTGAAATAAAATCATAATCCGCATAAATATTTTTATCGGAATAATAACCATTGTACCAAGCATTTTCTTTTGCACATTGACTTATATTTACCGCACTTATTTTTTCCTCTTTAAAATTAAGATAAAAAAGCAATCCGCTATTATCGGGAAGTCTAATCAACACTCCGGTATTTTCAGGTGTATTATCAAAATACGGTACATCTTCTTTTTTTGCTTGGGCGTTTTCGGAGTTATGGGTTATATCTGTTTTAAAATACAAATATGATATTCCCACTAAAATTACAACACAAATCAAAAAACTTAATATTAATCCCAATATTTTTTTCATAAAAAATCACCTGTTTGTATTCTTATACAAAACAGATGATTTATTCAAAATTTTATTTAATTTGTGCTATAGTTACACCGTTTTCTCCCTCGCCGAAAACTCCTAATCTGTAAGATGCTATATTCTTATGACCCTTAAGATAAACTTGAACCGCTTTTCTTAATACTCCCGTTCCCTTTCCGTGAATAATGGAAACGGTAGTAATACCCGACAGTACGGCACTGTCGATATATCTGTCAAGCTCCATAATAGCCTCATCACTCGCCATACCTCTAAGGTCTATTTCTCCTGCAACTACCCTATCGGCTCTTGACATAAGACCGGTAACATTTCTTGTTTTCTTAATATCCTTATTTTTATTTATTTTTTTCATTAGAAGCTCATCAAAGCTTACCCACATTTTAATTGAACCCGACATAACCAAGGCTTTCTTTTTTGTTTGGTCGACCTCTAAAATATTTGCATCTCGGTTAATCGAAGAAATAACAACCACATCACCGGGCTTCGGAGGAGATTTAAGCTTTTCTCCCACAACATTATTTTCAATCGGGTCGGCATCTTCCTCAAGTTTCTTTATAGAGTCCTTATATAGTTTTCGGGCATTCTCAACACTATCACCGGCATTCTCTTTATTGAATGCTTTTTTCATTTCCTCGAGTTCATTTAACAAAGAAGCGGACCTGTTTCGTGCATCGTTTACAATATCATTTGCCTTTTTTCTACTGTCCTCAACAATCTTTTTTTGTTTAAGTTTTAATTCGTTTTCAAGATTATCGTATCTCTTTTTGGATTCTTCAATTTCACTTCTTAGCCTTGTGGCGGCAATTCGTTCGTCTTCCGCCTTTTTTCTTTCGATTTCCAACTCCCTTGCCAACCGTTCAAAACGAATATCCTCTTCTGTCAACTGTCCTTTTGCCAACTCTATAATATCATCGCCAAGGCCTAACTTTTTAGAAATTGCGAAAGCATTAGAACTGCCGGGAATTCCCACAATAAGTTTATATGTAGGTCTAAGTGTTTCTACATCGAACTCACAAGCGGCATTTTCCACACGATAGGTATCAAGTGCATAGGTTTTAAGTTCGGGATAATGGGTTGTAGCAACGGTTTTAGCGCCTTTATCAGCCAAATTCATTAGTATTGATTTAGCAATAGCCGCACCCTCAACAGGGTCAGTACCTGCACACAATTCGTCAAACAAAACAAGAGATTTATTATTGCACTGTTTTAGTATATTTATTATGTTTACCATATGTGAAGAAAATGTGGATAGGGATTGTTCTATTGATTGTTCATCCCCTATATCCGCAAATATTTTATCGAAAACGGCAATTTCGCTTCCGTCGTCAACAGGTATCATAAGACCGCACATTGTCATAAGACAAAAAAGCCCGATGGTTTTAAGAGTTACGGTTTTACCGCCGGTATTAGGGCCGGTTATTACAAGGGTGTCATAATCCTTTCCGACGCCTACTGTAACCGGTACAGCCTTCTTTTGACCTATCAGAGGATGTCTTGCCCTTTTAAGGAAAATTCTACCCTCCGTATTTAGCTTGGGAATACTTCCGCCTATTTTAAAAGCATACTTTGCCTTAGCAAAAATCAAATCAAGAGCAATAACGCAATCATAAGATTTTTTAAGCGTATCGGAAAAATCACTGATTTCAGCCGAAAGTTCAGCCAATATTCTTGCGATTTCTTCTCTCTCCTTTGCTTCTAACACTCTCATTTCGTTATTTGCTTCCACAACACTCATAGGCTCAATGAATACAGTAGAGCCGGTGGCCGATGTATCATGGACTATACCGCTTACATTACCCTTATGCTCAACCTTGACGGGAACAACATATCTTCCGTCTCGCTGGGTAACGATTGCTTCCTGCAAGTATTTAGAGGTGGAGCCTCTGATAATCTTATCTAAAACATCCCTGACCTTTGATGAACAAGCGGATTTTTTCCGTCTTATATTATAAAGTTCCTGCGAAGCTTTATCGTAGATTTCCTCTTCGGACTTAATAACAAAACTTATTCTTTCTTCCAAATGCTTATTAGGATACAAACACTCAAAATATTTATCAATAAGCATATCTCCACTGCCCGAGCAATTATTTCTCCAATCTTTTGCAGACCTTATAATCCTCAATAAATCGGCAATTAAAAGAATTTCTTTAATGGACAAATCGGCTGAGGCTTTTGACCTTGTTAATACTGAAGGAATACTGATATCGGCATATAATGAGGGTGCTGAAAATCTCGAAATAAGGATATATGCATCCTCGGTTTCGGCAAGGTTATCCTTAACCTCGGCAAAGTTATTACAGGGAATTAATTTTTTTGCCGTTTCTTTCGCTGCCTCTGATTGTGCCTCAAAGGAAAGTCTTTCGAGAACTGCATCCAGTTCAAGTGTTTTCGCATGTTTAGTAATATTATATTCCATCAATAAGTGCCTCTTTTAATATTTCTTAAAAAATCAAGTGTTGTGAATTTTTTATCGGTTTGATATTCTATGTAATTCTCGGTTACAGTTTGTAAATTTTCTATATCTTCGTCGGGAATTGTAAACAAATAAAGTCTTTCAAAAGGCGAATATACAATATGTCTTAATGCGTTAATTATGGTTTGATTAATCTTAATTCGTCCTACACCGTTATCACATTCACTACATAACAATGTGCCGTTTGCAATATCAAAGCTCATAATATCATCAATAAATTTTCCGCAATTATCACAGGCTATTAAATTAGGACAATATCCCGAAGTTGCCATAACTCTAAGCTCGGTTATGGATTTAATCAGATAGGGATTTTTTTTCTGTTGATTTAAAAAATGCAAAGAATTAAGAATTAACCTTAAAAATTCTTCCGTGGACCGGGCGCTGTTACCGAAAGTCAAAGCCAACTCACAAAAGTACTGAGAAATACCAAGTATTTCCACATCACTGTTGGTTCCGAAAAAGAGTTTAATCGGGGTAGCCTCTGCAACTCTATATGTAGTGCCTTTAACGGAAAGTGAAAAATCAGAATAACAAAGAAGCCCGGTTGACGAGCCTCTTTTTGATTTTATATTCTTAACGCCACTTGCGTAGGCTGTGATAAGTCCATTATCCTTTGTAAGAATTGTAATCAATCGGTCGGCTTCCCCCATATTCACTTCTTTTACCACTAATCCGTCTGTTACTATCTTCAAGGGACTCACCTTCCTCATTCACACTTTGGTTTACATAAGATAAATAATCCTTTGGATTTCCGCTTAAAACAAATTTAAGCCATAGCCTATTCTTATCCATTTTATCACAATCCTTACAAAATAATTATTTGCAAAATCGTGATAATTATATAAAGGAAATTATTAGTTATTTTCTGTTATATCAAGTCCCAAGGTATGTATCATACCTCGATTTTTTCTCCAGCCTTCTTTAACCTTAATCCATATTTTAAGATTGCAACGAATACCGAAAAATTTTTCAATATCTTCCCTTGCCAAAGTGCCGATTTTTTTAAGCATATTACCTTTAGTGCCGATAATAATTCCTTTGTGCGAGTCTTTTTCGCAAAAGACCGTTGCTTCAACTTCAAGTATTGGTTCGCCGTTTTTTGTATCGTGTTCAAAAAATCTATCAAGGTCAACCGCAATACCGTGGGGTATTTCTTTTGCAAGGCACCTGAGAAGCTTTTCTCTTATTATTTCAGCCACCATTACCTTTTCCGATTGGTCAGTTACCTCGTCATCAGGGAAAAAGTGAGGCGATTTTTTTTCAAACTTCTTAATTTCTTTTAATAGAATATCTGTGCCGTTTCCTGTTTTTGCCGAGAGAGGTACAACTGCCGAAAAATCATACAGTTTAGAATACAGTGTAATCAGTCTTAAAATTTCCTCTTTATTCTCAAGCAAATCAATTTTATTAATTACCAAAATACAAGGCATTCTTTTGGCCTTAAACCGTTCTATTAATTCCAATTCCGCAGCGGGAATATTATCTTGGTCAACCGAAAAATGAGGCTTGGCATCAACAACCAAAACGGCGGCATCAATGTCAGCCATACCGTCATTTACAGCCTTCATCATATTTTCGCCCAAAAGGTTTTTAGGTTTATGAAGTCCCGGTGTGTCGATGAAAACAAACTGGGTTTCCTCCCTTGTTAACACACCCATTATTCTTGTTCTTGTGGTTTGAGGTTTGTTTGAAACGATTGCTATTTTTTGTCCCAACAGTTTATTAATCAAGGAGGATTTACCCACATTTGACCTACCAACCATTGTTACAAATACCGATTTTTCTCCCATTGTTTCACCTTTCAACAGATAGCCCTATGCTATCAAGTATCTTTTCTTCTTTTTTTCTCATAATCCTTTGTTCTTCGCCACCGTTTACATGGTCATAACCCAAAAGGTGAAGCATAGAATGTACCGTTAAAAAAGCGATTTCCCTTTCATCGCCATGTCCGTATAGTTGGGCTTGTGCCTTTGCGTGGTCCACCGAAATAATTACATCACCCAGCATTAAAGCACCGTTTTCGGGGTTTATATCGTACTCCCCGTTTTCTCCTAATGGAAACGACAATACATCGGTTGATTTATTAATATCCCTGAAATTTGAGTTCAACTCCTTAATTTCATCATCATCTACGAAGCTAACATCAACCTGTGCATCATCAGTGAATTTTTCTTCCTTCAAAACAGCACGACAAGCCTTTCTGACAAGTGCCTTTGTTTCGTTATTCAGCTTTTCTTTTTTATACCTATTTGTAATATTGATTTTTATGCTCATCTCTTTCAGCCTCTTTTTCGTATGCTTTAATAATGTCCTGAACAAGTCTGTGTCTGACTACATCCTTTGCAGTCAGCTTTACGGTTTCTATTCCTTCTATATTTTTAAGAATTGCCACCGCTTGTTTAAGACCGGATTTTTTTCCGTCAGGTAAATCTATTTGGGTAACATCTCCCGTTACGACAATTTTAGAATTAAAACCAAGTCTTGTTAAAAACATCTTCATTTGTTCTTTGGTTGTGTTTTGTGCTTCGTCTAAAATAATAAAACTGTCATCAAGGGTTCTGCCTCTCATATAGGCAAGTGGCGCCACCTCGATATCTCCGCGTTCATGACAGCGGCTGAAGTTTTCAGCACCCATCATATCAAAAAGAGCATCATAAAGCGGTCTTAAATACGGGTCGACCTTTTGTTGCAAATCTCCCGGCAAAAAACCTAACTTTTCACCTGCTTCCACTGCAGGTCTTGTTAAAATAATTCTATTAACGGTTTTTGCCCTAAATGCTGCAACTGCCAAAGCAACAGCTAAATAGGTTTTACCTGTTCCGGCAGGGCCGACACCTATTGTAACCGTATTTTTCTTAATAGCTTCAATATATTTCTTTTGTCCTAATGTTTTTGCTTTAACCGGACGACCTTTTGAGGTAATACAAATAGAATCAGAGTCTATAAGTTTATCAATGCTGGTATAACTTCCGTCATTTACCATATCTACAACCGAACATACAGTTTGCTCGGTTATTATCTCTCCGCTGTTAATTATGGCAATCAAAGCATTTAAAGCATTCACAGCCATATTAACCTTTTGTGCATCACCGGAAACCTTAATTTCTCCGGAATGTGAAGTGATATTAACATTATATTTATTCTCGATAATTTTAACATTAGAATCAAAATTTCCGAAAAGGTCTACAATTTGTTCCACTCTTTCAATGTTTATACTCTGTTCAAACATACATACCACCTCACAATTTATTTTACCATATTTAAGGCAAAAATGTCAATTTTTCTTTAAAAAAATCCCTTAAAAGGCACCGTATTAACCCAAAAATAATGCGACCGTTAGTCCACATATATTATAGTGAACGAACGGTCGCCGGTCAAGTCAATCGACTTAATTAAAATATCCTATTTCTTTTCCTTTTTCATAAATAAGGTGTGCTATCAAATCATAACCGTATTTGTTAAGATGTACATCGGGGTCATTAGGATAAAGTCTGAACGAGGGAGGAACGCGATAATCAGCCATCCAAGTTTCGTCGGTTGAAGTTTTTGTAAGTCCTTCGTAGGTAAAGCCTTCATCACTACAAGCAACCTTAACAAAATCAACACAATGGTCGCCGAAAGCAGCCTTTAATTCCTGATGACAATAATAGAAATGAGGAATAATGACGATATAATTGTTTGAACCGTGATTATCTATCATTGCCTTATACTGTGCAATAAGGTTATATCGGTCATTATTATAATCGCCGTTGGCACCGATATAGTAAATTTCGCATTCATTTTGATTTGTGGTGTTGTTAAGTGTTACCGATGTACCCACAGGCACGGTAATAGAACCTGTTGTATCAAGTCTTTCAAGTTCTACCGTGTAGGAACGAGGACTCCAAACAAAGTCTTTAAGGGAAATTTTATAGAGTTTTCCGCCTATGTTAACATTGTTTACGGATTTTTGATTACCAAGCGTACTTGTAAGTCCTAAATAGTAACCGTTTGAAGTAATAAATCCGTTGTCGTCTTGGTCTCCTATTGTAATTTTGCTGACGCCGTTTGCAAAGGTGAATGCCTTTGATGTTTTAAGCGATAAAGCGCCCTGTCTTGCCATAATTGTCTGGGATTTTTCGCCCGGGTCTCCTGAATTATATACGGTATATCCGTTTCCGATATAGGAATTCAATCTTTCGGGATACGAATTACCCGTAGACATATTCATACCTTGGGTTAAGCTATCACCCCAACAGGTAATTGAGTTAAACGAAGAATAAATGCCTCCGTTTGTTTGCTCATTTGAAACAGCAAACCTATCAACATTATTTGCGGCATCTATCTTTAGTTTTACAAGGTCCAAAATATTTGTTGTCTTATCGCCGTTCGGGTCATAAAATTTGCTGTTTGAGTCGGTATAAGGATTATAAGCACCTTGCTTTTCAAGAATTGCATTAACAAGATGTGTCAGTCGCTGTGCGACAGTGTAATAATTAAATTTGGTAGCATTAATTTTTTCAATTTTAGAATAAGCATCTGTATTTGTTCCGTCATAATTAAGTTCGCCAAGCCAAGAACAAGAAACATTATTAACAATACTTGTATAACTTTCATCATCTTTATTAAGTGAAAAATCAACACTTGAAACGGTATTAGTTAAACCATAAGTAGCATCATCAAGAACGGGATTTAGATTATAAGCAAGATTTGCACCTGTCGGTTGACCGCCTGAGGTTTTGTACAATCTAATATTTGTTATATAGAAAGGATTGTCATACGAGTTTCCGTTAAGAGCAAAACGAATATTTGTATTCGGCCAATAATAGTCCGTGTATTCATTAGTGGTGGAACTTGTGGTAATTGTATAAGTTGCTTCAAATTTTCCGTTGCCTGTCTTCGACACCTTTTGGGCTGTTACAGAGTTATCCTTTGAAAGAATATAGGCATTAACCGTATCATTGTCGGCACAGTAATAATCATATTTCAATTGGTAGGTTGTGCTTGGCTGAAATTGGAAATCAAACTGAGGCTTATATAAATCTCCGCCTTTGAATTTATATGCTTTATCAAGGCTTAAATTCTTATCATCGGTAAAGAAGTTTTGAGGAATAGCCATTAATTCTACCTGAGGATAGTTCATAATCTTGATTTGCTCAAAATCGCTGAACACAATATCCTTATTATCAGATGTTACAATACCTGTTGTTCCGTCGTGAAAATCACCATTGGAAAAAACATTAGAACCGGTAACACTACCGTTTTTTCCGGTTAGTGCAAAAAGTGAGAAGTTGGCGAAATAAACAATGCCGTTTTTCTTTTGAGGCCATGTTTGACCTACATATAATTTAAAGTTAGATGAACTGGTAGTTGCATTACTCGGAACCTTAAACTGAACAGACATATGTGTTCCTGTGTCGGTCCAAGACACAAGTTGCCAGTTATCATCGGAGGGTACATCCCATTTTCCACTGTTATTAATAACCTGCAAATCTCTATATGCCGAAACACCACCGCAGGCACGGTAGTCCATATCAAATTGATAATAAGTGTTTTTGTTAAGTATTTTTTCACAACAAAGCGCTTGCTGTCCTGCGCCTGATTGGAAGCCGCCGATTTTTAACATTTTAGAAACATAACTAAATGTATCTTCATCGTAATCGGAAACGGTTACAAGATTTGAATAAAAACCTGCTTTCAACCATTTATTTCCTGTTCTTCCGGTACAATAGTTGTTTTCGCAAAAATCAACTGCTAAGTTGCTTCCGGTAGGATTACCGCTTGAATCTAAAAGGTATAAAGTGGGTTTGGCAACAATAAACGATGTAATTCTTCCGTAGTTTCCGATATACCAACCGAGATTACCGGACCAACTGCTTGTAAGAGTAAAAGTAATGGTATAAACATTGTTGGTAGAATCAAGGGAAGAAGTATAATTTGTCATTTGTGAAATGTTATTAATTTCGTACTCATTTCCGATTTTAAGATAGGGTTCATCACCGGAAATTTTCTTAAGCTTTACGGAAGCTTTATAGTTTCCGGCTGAAAAAGTTTGCCAAGAAGACAAAAACTTAAATGCCGACCAATCGCTTGTACTACTAACATGAAAACTAATCATATCGGAGTTAGAGCCTGATGCACTTGCCGGTACAGTCGAAAGCGAACCCATCAAAGAAAAAATCATGCAAACTGAAAGTAGTATCGAAAGGGTTTTTTTGCCAATTTTCATAAAAATACCTACCTTTTTAATGAAATTAATAATATTTTTACCAAAATTATTATACAATTAAATTAAAAAAATGTCAATAAAAAAGTATGCAAAACTTTTTTTGTCTTGCATACTTTTTTCAAAAAAATTACATATTGCTGAGATTATCCTTAAGATTATTAAGCTGTTCTCTTAATTCTTGAGGTAATCTATCGCCGAACTTTTTATAATGTTCTTCGATTTCGGAAGCTTCTTTCTCCCAAACATCCTTGTCAACCTTTAATATTGACTTTAAGGTGTCCATATCCATATCTAAATCGGTAAGGTCGATATCTTCAGGCTTCGGAATATAACCGATTGCGGTCTCATTTGCATCGGCATTTCCTTCGCAACGGTCGATAATCCAATTAAGAACACGGGCATTATCACCGAATCCCGGCCATACAAAGTTGCCTTCATCGTCAGTTCTAAACCAGTTAACATTAAAGATTTTAGGAGCCTTATCGCCTAACTTCTCGCCCATTTCCAACCAATGCTTGAAGTAGTCGCCCATATGATAACCGCAGAACGGAAGCATAGCCATTGGGTCGCGACGAACAACACCGACAGCGCCGGCAGCAGCGGCAGTTGTTTCAGAAGCCATTGCAGAACCGATAAACACACCGTTTACCCAATCCTTTGATTGATATACAAGAGGAGCACACTTTGCACGACGACCACCGAAAATAATAGCGGAAATCGGAACACCCTGTCCCTTATCAAATTCATCGGAAATACAAGGACAATTCTTTGCAGGTGCTGTAAATCTTGAATTCGGATGAGCACCGGAAGTGCCTACCTTATCAGCCTTGTCGTACTTTGTGTAATCCCACTTTTCACCACGCCAGTTAAGAGCATTTTTGGGAGGATTTTTGTCAAGACCTTCCCACCAAACCGTGTTATCATCAAGATTTAATGCAACATTGGTGAAAATTGTATTCTTCTTTGTGCTTTCGAGAGCATTGAAATTTGAATGTTCATTAGTTCCCGGTGCAACACCGAAGAAACCGTTTTCAGGGTTAATAGCATAAAGTCTGCCGTCAGGTCCTATCTTCATCCAAGAAATATCATCGCCTACGGTCCAAATCTTATAGCCCTTCTTGCGTAAATACTCAGGTGGGATAAGCATTGCCAAATTGGTCTTACCGCAAGCGGACGGGAATGCAGCGGCAACATACTTAATTTCACCCTTCGGATTTTGAAGACCTAAAATCAACATATGTTCAGCCATCCAGCCCTCTTTCCAACCTTGGTAAGAGGCAATACGAAGTGCAAAACACTTTTTACCTAAAAGAACATTACCGCCGTATGCTGAATTTACCGAAATGATTGTATTGTCTTCGGGGAAATGGCAAATATAACGGTTGTCGGGGTTTACATCACACTTTGCGTGAAGTCCGCGTACCCAATCATTGCTATCGCCCAAAACCTTAAGAACATCAGCACCGATACGAGTCATAATAGCCATATTCAGAACAACATAAATTGAATCGGTGATTTCAATACCAATCTTTGCAAGTGGTGAACCGATTGGACCCATTGAATATGGGATTATATACATTGTTCTGCCGTTATATGTTCCGCGGCAAATATTATAAAGCTTTTCATACATTTCACTTGGAGCACACCAGTTGTTTGTAGGACCTGCATCATCTTTATTTGTAGTACAAATGAAAGTTCTATCCTCAACACGGGCAACATCGTTCGGCTTTGTTCTGTGAAGATAACAACCGGGAAGCTTTTCCTCGTTAAGTTTAATCATTTCACCGCTTTCAACGGCTTCTTTACGAAGTTGGTCAAGTTGAGCCTCGCTACCGTCAATCCACATTACATTAGTAGGATTTAAAAGAGCTTTCATCTCATCTAACCATTTAATAACAGTCTTGTTTTCAGTCATTTAGATAATCTCCTTATAAAGTATTTTGAATGTAATAAAAATACATCCAAATTTTCTCCTTATACATTATAATACCCAAAAATACAAATGTCAATCAAATATGATAAAATATTAACAAATTTTTTAATATTTGTTAAATTATTCATCATTTTCCGTTGGAATGTTTAAAATTTCAACCAAAATACGGTCAACCCTTTTTTCGTCTGACTCCTTAATGGTGAATTTTAAATTTTCAAACACAAACTCATTTCCACGAGCCGTATCTCCGTCAAGCATTGTGGTTGCAAAACCTCCGATTGTTGTATCTTCAATCTCAAGTTCTTCATACTCTTCGATATCAATATCAAATTCATCAAAAAAGTCATAAAGTCGCATATCCCCATCTGCTTCAAAGTGGGTATCATCAATACAAATAAATTCCTCCGGCTCAATATCACTTTCGTCAAATATTTCCCCTACAAGTTGTTCTAAAACATCTTCCATTGTTAAAATACCCTGGGTGCCGCCGTATTCATCAAGTACAACTACCATATGGCATTTTGTTTCTTTCATTTTTTCAAGTACATCAGGCAAAGGCATTGTTTTGTGAACAAATGTAACAGGTAACAACAAATCTCTGATATTCGGTCTTTCCACATCAATTTGCTGTTTTAAAAAGTGATTAATATGGAGAATACCTATAATATTGTCAGGAGTATCCTCATATACGGGTATTCTTGAATAGTTGCTTTTAAAAATCTTTTTTATATTAGTTTCATAAGGGTCTCTTACATTAAGAGCTATCATATCAACTCGAGGTGTTACGATTTCATAAGCACATACATCATCGAAATCAAGGGCATTTTGCAAAAGGTCGCATTCGTCCTCGTCTAAAACTCCCTCATCTTCAACAATATCAATAATATTTTCAAGGTCGTCTTCGGTTACGGTATCGTTATGGGTTACGCTGTTATTCCAAAGCTTTGAAACAAGCTTGATAAACAGCACAAAAATAAAGGTGAAAGGTCTTAAAACAAGAGAAATAAAATATAACGGAATAGAAACAAAAACGGAAAAACTATCCGGAATATGCTTTGCAATAACCTTCGGTACAACTTCGCCGAAAATCAGTATAATAACCGTCATAATAATTGTAGCGATAAAGGCGTATTTCTCGTTGCCGAAAACATCAATCACAATTACCGTTGCCACCGATGAAGCAAAAATATTAACGATTGTATTACCTATTAATATAGAGGTTAAAATGGTTTGATAATCCTGAGCAATCTTTACTGCCAAAAACGAAGACAAGGTCTGCTTATCCCCGGACTTTGCCTTTAATCTAAAAAGATTAACCGTAGCGTATGCTATTTCACTTGCCGAGAAAAAAGCCGACATAAGGATTAAAAAAGGAATACTTATATATGAGAAAATATCAGACATTATCGCCACCTACTTTCTCGTCCTCATCGTATATCTCGCCCACCAATTCTTCCAAAATATCCTCAACCGTAACAATACCTAAAATATCACCGTTATTGTCGGTTACAAATGCAAGATTTCTTCTGTGATTGCTCATTTTTGAAAGCAAATCATCAATCATTGTATCGGGCTTTACAAAGAAGGGATAATCGATAACCGAGGCTAATACAATATTGTTCTTTTTACCGAAATATGCTTTTAAGAATTTTCTTATTTGCAAAATTCCTTTAACATTTCCCTGTCGGTCAACAACCGGTATTCTTGAATGTCCTGTGCTTTTTATGACCTCTAAAATTTGAGCAGTTTTAAGATTTGAAGAAATTTTTAAAACCTTATCCCAAGGAACTAAAATATCACCGGCATTCTTATTTGTAAACCTCAACGCAGATTTTACAAGTTCTCCCGTATCCTTATCAAAATTTTCATTTTCCGAAATATTTTCAACAATATCGGTTAACTCATCCTCGGTCATAAGTACATTTTCATCGGAAGAATTTTTAAACGGTATCACTGCTACATCGGAAACCTTATTCAGAAGGAATGAAAGAGGTTTAAAAACCTTCATTAAAACAATTAACAATCCTGATGAATTAAGGGCAAACTTTTCGTTGCAGGACCTTGCAAAACTTTTAGGCAACATTTCTCCGAACATAAAAAGAATAATTGTCGTAATAAAGGTGGCTATATTTACGAAGCCTTTTCCGAAAAAGTCGTTTGCAATAACAACCGTAAGAGAGGCCAAGGCTATACTACCGATATTATTACCTATAAGCAAAACCGATAAAGCCTCATCAAAATTGTCTAAAACCCTAAGGGTTTTCTTTGCTTTTTTATTTCCTTTTGATGCCATACCCATAATGTGAATTCTATTCACAGAGGCAAGTGAAGTTTCGGTACCGGCAAAATATGCACAACATATTATAAGTACCAAGTATAAAACTATACTACTCCCGGGGTCATCCATTAAATAATCAACTCCATTATTTATTAAAATTACGATAAGCCTCGCAAACCTCGTTTGTATCGCCTATCATTTTTACTTTACCTTTATCAAGCCACATACAGTGGTTACACAGTCTTTCGATTTGCTCAAGAGAATGTGAAACAATTATTACGGTTGTATCACCCTTCAGCATTTCGTTTATTCGGTTCTCGCACTTTTTTTGGAACAGAAAATCCCCAACAGATAAAATTTCATCAACTATCAAAATATCCGGTGTTGTCATTGTCGCAATAGCAAAGCCTATTCTCGCAACCATACCGGAGGAATAATTTTTCATAGGAACATCTAAAAACTCACTCATCTCCGAAAATTCTACAATATCATCGAATTTCTCGTCCATAAATTTCTTAGAAAATCCTAAAACCGAGCCGTTTAAATATATATTTTCCCGTGCAGTCAGTTCCATGTCAAAACCTGCTCCGAGTTCGATAAGAGGTGCTATAACTCCGCTTGTTTCCACACTTCCTCTTGTGGGTTCAAGTATTCCGGAAATTATTTTAAGTGTGGTACTCTTTCCCGAACCGTTTAGTCCCAGTATTCCGAAAACATCGCCTTTTTTAATGCTTAAGTTAATATTTTCAAGAGCTACAAAGTCTTCAAACATAAGATTTCGACTTGCAAGTTTTAAAAAATATTCTTTTAGGCTTTCAAGCTTTTCTTTGCTCATATTAAAATGCATTTCCACATTTTTAAGCTCAACGGCATTTGTCTTATCCATAAATTCTCCTCCCCCGATTATATATGAAGGATAAATTTGCTTTGTGATTTTTTAAAAACAAAAGCACCGACAAAAAATGATAACAGCGAAATGAAAATGCATACTAAATTTTCTTTTAAACCCGGGAATGTTTGATACATTACCACAGACCTGAAAAACTCAACATAATGTGTCATTGGATTTAACATAACAATTCTCTTAATAAAGGAATAACCTTCTAACATTTTTATGGGATATAATATGGGTGTTAAGTAAATCCACATTGTCAAAAGCACTCCGTATAAATGGGCAATATCCCTGAAATAAACCGTTACAGCACTCAAAAACAGCGATACCCCACAGGTGAAAATAAAACAATATATAATAGGTATGGGAAACAAAAGCGAAAAAAATGATAGCTGATGTACATCTTGAATAATTACGACAAGCATAACGGCAATAAGGCTGAAGATTAAATTCACAAGAGAAAACAAACATTTTTCCAAAGGAAAAACATATTTAGGAATATAAACCTTTTTAATTAGTGATGATGCCGCAAGGATTGAACTTAACGAATTGCTTGTGGCCTCCGCAAAAAATGTCCACAAAGCGGAGCCGACAATATAGTATGTTGCAAAGTTTTCCACTGAATTTCTAAGCAACACCTCAAAAACCTTAGTCAACACAATCATTGTAAGCAAAGGATTAAGAACACTCCAGGCTATACCTAAAACCGAACGCCTATATTTAATTTTAAAATCTTTTGAAACAAGATTGGATAACAGCGGTAGAAATCTTTTAAAGTCATTAAAAAATTTAGACATGCTCAAACTCCGTATTTTCATAAACATTCATTTTATATTATACACAAATATACTAATATTGCAAGAAATTTTGACAATGCTATTATGGGTGATATAAGATGTATTTCATAATAATAAGAACAGTAATACTATATATTATAGTTACGGTTGCAATACGGTTAATGGGAAAAAGACAAATCGGAGATATGCAACCAAACGAACTTGTAATAACCCTTTTAATATCCGAAATTGCGGCAATACCGCTACAAGATACAAATCAACCCGTATTATTAGGTATTATCGCAATTTTCGTTTTGGTTATACTTGAAATATGTGTTTCCGTATTAACTATGAAAAGCTTTTCTTTTCGGAAAATAATCAGCGGAAAATCAGTTGTTGTTATTAAAAACGGGGTTATTGACCAACAATCAATGAGAGATGTAAGAATGACTGTCCTTGATTTAATAGAGTTACTTCGTGGCAAAGATGTATTCTGTATCGACGATGTCGCTTTTGCGGTATTGGAGGTTAACGGAGATTTAAGCGTAATGTTAAAATCCGAAGTAATGCCGGTCTCAAAACAAGATATAAAAATTATTTCCGAAAGTTCTGCCCTTCCATTACCTGTTATTTCGGACGGAAAGTTGATACAAGAATCTTTAAATGCACTTCAAATAAAAAAAGATGAAATATTAAGAATACTTAATAAAGAAAATTGTACAAAAGACGAAATATTTTTAATGTCCATCAACCGAAACGGAAAATACAACTTAATTAAAAAGGAAAACAAAATATGAAAAGAATCCTATCGGCAGTATTTTTGGCAATAGCAATTATTCTTATTATAATATGGGGAAATACCACAATAGAAAATACCTGTGAAAGCTCTTTGGTAGTTTTGCAACAATGTAAAATTAATATTGAAAACGGAAATTTTATCAAAGCAAACGAAAATATTAACAGTCTGCCGAAAATTGACTGCATTGTCAAATTTGTAAACAAAGAAGATATTACACAGTATAAAAGATGTGTTGATGAGTTACTTTCAAGTATAAGAAATAAAAATGTTAATGAAAGCAAATTGAAGATTAACAGTTGTATATATCTAATTAATGAAATCGCTTCAGACAAATCCTTAACAATCAATTGCATATATTGATGAATATATATTCAAGATAATACAAAATATCCTGCATATAGTCATTAAAATACGGGGAAAATATGCATTTTTGTGCAGTTTGTGCATATATCGCATAATATATAAATTTCAGTTTGTTGAATATTTATGCATAATTATACTTGACAAATGCAATTTTATGCATTATAATGGGTGCATAGTCAAAAAGACGAAACAAATTTAAGGAGTGTTTATTATGAAAAACATTAAGAAAATCGCAGCCATCGTTTTGGCAGTAGTACTTACTGCTCTTGCTTTTGCAGGATGTGGCGAAAAGAAAAGTCTAACAGCAACCGAAGGTAAGCTTGTTATGGCAACAAACGCATCTTTCCCTCCGTATGAATTTAAGGAAGGCGAAAATTATGCAGGTATTGATGTTGAAATCGCAGGTAAGATTGCCGACAAGCTCGGTCTTGAACTTGAGATTAAAGATGTTGAGTTCGGTTCCATCATCGGCGGTGTTCAGTCAGGTAAGTTTGATATGGGTATGGCAGGTATGACCGTTACCGAAGAAAGAAAGAAAAGTGTAAACTTCACTGATTCTTATGCAACCGGTATTCAGTCGGTTATTGTTAAAGAAGATTCAACAATTAAATCATTAGACGACCTTAAGGGCGACGGTTCAATGAAGTTCGGCGTTCAACAGGATACAACCGGTGATATTTATGCTTCCTCTTCTACCGAAGAGGGCGGTTACGGCGAAGAAAATATCGTTCGTTACAAAACAGGTAATGAGGCTGTTCTTGCTCTTGCAAGTGGTAAGGTTCAGGCAGTTATCATTGATAACGAACCTGCTAAGTCTTATGTTAAATCAACTGCAGGTTTAAAAATTCTTGACGGTTCTTGGGTTGAAGAGCAATACGCAATTGCAATTTCGAAAGATAATTCCGAATTACTCGAAAAAGTAAACGGCGCACTTAAAGAACTAATTGATGACGGCACTGTTAAGTCAATCATTGACAAGTACATCGCTGCCGAATAAAATTTAACACAAGAAAAATAAGGGCGGTTATCCGCCCTTATTGTGATACATAGGAGTTATTATTTTAATGAATTTTCAAGAATTTTCAGATAAATTTGAACTTTGCTTTGGTAGAGCAGATTTCAGACAATGGATTTTAAAAGGCTTTATCAATTCACTGATAATTACCGGATGCGCTATTGTAATAGGTTTGTTTTTAGGTATTATTGTAGCCGCAGTCAGAACATCATTTGAAAAGAACAAACAGTCAATTTTGTCAAAAAAATCCGCCGGTACAATTATTTTAAGGGCTCTAAATTCAATTTGTCAACTTTATGTTACCGTTATCCGTGGCGTTCCTGTGGTTGTACAATTAATGATATGGTACTTTGTAATACTTGTTTCCAGCAACAACGATATGACAGTAGCAATACTTGCTTTCGGTTTTAATTCGGGTGCTTATGTTGCCGAAATTTTCCGTGGCGGTATTATGGCAATAGATAACGGACAATTTGAAGCCGGTAGAAGCCTCGGTCTTAATTACTTTCAAACAATGATATATATTGTTATCCCACAAATGTTTAAGGTTGTTTTGCCGACACTTTTAAACGAAATTATCGCTTTGTTAAAAGAAACATCCGTTGCCGGTTATGTTGGTATAATGGATTTAACAAAAGCAGGAGACCTAATCAGAGGCAGAACTTTTGAGGCTTTCTTCCCTCTCATAGCCGTAGCACTTATTTATCTTGCAACAGTTGTATTACTTGCAACACTGTTTTCAAGACTTGAAAGGAGGTTGCGTAAGAGTGATCACTGATAACAGCGAGACACTTATTTGTGTCAAGGACTTAAAAAAGAACTTTGGAAAACTTGAGGTTTTAAAAGGTCTTGATATTGAAATCAAAAAAGGCGAAGTTGTGGTAATTATCGGCGCTTCGGGTTCGGGCAAATCAACATTTTTACGCGCATTAAATCTTCTGGAAATTCCCACTTCCGGAAAAATCATATTTGAAGATAATGATATTACTGCGAAAAACTGCAATATTGATTTGCATAGAAGAAAAGTGGGAATGGTATTTCAACAGTTTAATTTATTCCCGAATATGACGGTACTGAAAAATATGACTTTGGCACCGATTAAACTTCTTAAAATACCAAAAGCGGATGCGGAAGCCAAGGCATTAAAGCTTCTTGAAAAGGTAGGACTTGCGGATAGAGCAGGGTCTTATCCTTCACAGTTATCCGGCGGACAAAAACAGCGTGTAGCCATTGTAAGAGCCTTATGTATGGACCCGGATGTTATGTTATTTGATGAGCCTACAAGTGCACTTGACCCCGAAATGGTAGGTGAAGTTTTACAGGTTATGAAAGACCTCGCCCACAGCGGAATGACTATGGCAATCGTAACACACGAAATGGGATTTGCCAAAGAAGTCGCCGACAGAATAATATTCATTGACGAAGGTGTAATTGCCGAGGAAGGAACTCCCGAAGAAATATTCGGAAATCCCAAGTGTCCACGCCTTAAAGAATTTTTAAGTAAAGTTTTATAAAGATAAGGCGGCTGTAAAAAAGTCCGCATAAAAAAAGACTGCAAACTAATCTGAAAAAGGATATGAATGCAGTCTTTTTGAACACAATAGAACCGTCCCATTGTGTTCTCAATACGAAAGGGGATTTTAAGTTTGAAAGATAAATCTTCCAAACTTAAAAAATATAACGCACCGTTTTTCTCGCCTCTTGCGAGGCAACCGAAAAACATGGCATATTATGACCATTCCTTTCATTGGTCATTTTGTGCCTAAAAGCGAAATCGGAAAGGAATGGTCATAATTATGAAAATTAAAATGAACAAAAAAGCGATAATGATTATCGTTACCTCATTCGTCGTTGTCTTTTGCATCGTTCTTGGTTTAGCTGGGTGTAAGAAAAAAACCAAAGCGTCTAATACCTCTTCTACAAGCACAGAATCGCAAATTACAGAAGAAAAAGCAGAAAATGTGAAAGGTAATGATGAAAATGAAGTAGAAAAGAAAAAAGATGTTAATGAATCAACGGTTAGCAGCACATCAGATAAAGATGAAAAAACATCGTCTGTTTCAACTGCAAGCAAATCTGCAACATCTAAAACAAGCAGTGTAAAGTCAAATGGTGATAATTCTTCAAAAAAAACCACGTCATCTACAAGTAAGTCTACGTCATCTAAAACAAGTAGCTCAAAAAAGAGTGATAGTAGTTCAACAACCAATAAGAAAAATACAAGCAGTGCTGAAACTAATTCATATGTGTATGATGTAACACCTACCGGTGTTAAATTCAAAGTAACGGATAGTGCGCATAAAGTGTTGGTGGCAACTGAAACTGAAGAAATGAGCGATGGTACAACTTGTATAACTAAATATTGGTCAGATGATACGAGCACATGCAAAAGAAACTGCGCTTACTGTGGCTCGTGGACATGTCCAGGCGATAGTTCTTGTCCTAAATATGATGTAAAAAAAGACTATTCGATATACTGTGAGTTTTGTGGTAAATTAATTGGTGATGGTCATAACGGAACTTGCTATTATGATTGGCAAAATCAATATGGAAAAGGAAATATATGTTATCATTTTGATTAACCGCCCTAAATCTCTGCCGTTTTGGTTAGTTGCACCCAAAATTCACCCCCCTTTGAAAATATTTATTTTTCGCTACTTGAATTTTCAGATATATAGAGATAAAATCCGAGACTCACATTTTATCGTGAATCTCGGATTTTTTGAGCTGTTTTTTACAGCCCGTTTTTATACACTGAATTTATCTATAATTTCTTTTGCTACTTCCCTTTTTGTTTTGCATAAATCCATAGCGGTTTTTTCAATAAATCTATGCGCTGTATTTTCGTCCATATTTTGAAAATCAATAAGAATCCACTTTGCCCGATTTACAATTCTTATTTCCTCCATTTTTTCCTCTAAAGTAGCATTTTTTTGTTCCATACGCTTTATTCTTTGCCGCATAGCACAAAGTAGAGATATCGACTGATTTACAATTAAGGTTGTTGTGGGCTTAGATAATACCATAACTCCCAACTGCGAAAGTCTACTGTTGATTTCGGTAAAATGCTCTGCTTTCACTAACAGTAAAATACCAACATTGCTTTTGGCACTAATATCCAAAGCTAACTTTGTACCGAATTCATCTTTAAGGGGTGAATTTATTATTATAAAATCAAAATTATCCTCTAAAATTTTTCTTCTGGCTGTTGACCCATCGCCGACAACGGTTTTTAAAAAAACGCCTTTTTCTTTTAATACGGGAGAAATATTATCATTAAACTTTTCCGAATTAGAAACAATCAAAACGCTATATTCGATTTTTTCCAAATTCATCAATACCCCTCCCTTTTATTATAAAATTATAAATATGTTTTTAATATTTTATTTGGCATATTTTCAGCGATAAAACTACTGCTTTCGGCAATTTCTTTTGCTTTAGATAAAGAGTCCGGTAACAGTTTTAAACTCTTTTTCATTTCGTCATCAATATCATAAAGATTTACATCAACAGGCATTGATAACTCCATATTTTTATTTATACCGTCTAAACCGGCCATTATTATCATAGCATAAGCTATATAAGGATTGCACATAGGGTCCGGCGACCTTAATTCAGCGCGTTTGTTTTCTCCGACAGCCGCAGGAATTCTAACCAACTGCGAACGGTTTTCCGCCGACCACGAAATATATTTCGGAGCTTTATAAGCGCCAAACCTATTGTATGACTCTTCTTTGGTATTAAGAAATAAAGTTATCTCAGAAATATGGCAAAGAATACCGGCAATAACATTTTTCATAATTTCCCTGTTATCAGCCGACTTTGCCGAAATGTTAATATGCATACCGTTTCCGGAACAATCTTTAATGGGCTTTGGAGAAAAATCAGCATATAAACCGTTCCTTGAAGCAATTGTATTTACAACATTTTTAAAAGTTATTGCATCATCAGCGGCTTTTAAAGGAGAATTGTATCTGAAATCAATTTCATTTTGCCCGGGTCCCTCTTCATGATGTGAGCTTTCGGGCAAAATCCCCATTTGTTCAAGAGTAAGACAAATTTCCCGTCTTACATTCTCGCCTTTATCATCAGGAGCAACATCCATATAACCCGCATTATCATAAGGAATTTTTGTAGGATTTCCTAATTCATCTCTTTTAAACAAATAGAATTCCATTTCAGAACCGAAAAAGAATTTTATTCCCTTTTCCTCGGCCTTTTTTTCCGCTTGTTGTAAAAAATATCTCAAATCGCACTCAAACGGGGTTCCGTCAGGCTTTTTAATATTACAAAACATTCTCACAACTTTTCCATGCTCCGGTCTCCAAGGCAAAACTGAAAGTGTTGACGGGTCAGGAAACAAAAACAAATCCGAATGAACATCGGTATCAAAGCCGTAAATTGCCGAGCCGTCTATGGGAACTCCGGATTTGAAAGCTCTCATTAGTTCGCCGGACATAATAGAAATGTTTTTTTGCTGTCCCAACACATCGCAAAATGCCATTTTTATAAATTTGACATCTTCTTCCTCGACATATTGAACCACTTCATCAAAAGAGTATTCCATTGTAAACTTCCCTTCTCTGATTAATTAAAAAAGCATTCATTTGAAAAGGACACAGTAACCCCCTTCAAATGAACGCCATTGCTCACTGAAAACAGTTTATCATTATATGTTTCTTTTGTCAAGCGGTTATTAAGAATAAAATTTATCCTTTAAATACTCGGCCCAAGAATACTGTTCTAAATACTCCCCCGAAAAGGACTTTTTCCCGTTTGCGTTTCCTGATAAAAAGTCATAAGAGTCGCAGGAAAATTTCGATGTATCCACATAATACATTCCGGCGCGTTTAACAAAAATTCCCTCAGCACCGCTTTTTTCCAAATCCTCAAGCAAATCATGAGCTATAAGGCTTAAATAAATTTGCTGACTGCGGGAAAAGTCGCCTTCTTCAAAAAGAATTGACGCAATTTCTTTTCTTGAAATAGCGGCACCTCTCCTATCAACCAAATATGCTAACAACTCGGCTTCCCTATCCCTTTGAAAATGAACAGGTTTTCCGTCGACAAACACACAAAAATTACCAAATGTTTGGACATATATTTGCTTTTGATTATCAGCAACGGGATAAAGCAAATTATCCAATTCGTTTTTAATTTCTTCAACAGTAACGGGTTTTTTCAAATAACCACTTGCATGTAATCTGATAGCTTCATTTGTATATTCGGAATAACTTGTTACAAAAATAATATTAATTTTAGGGTTAATCTCCTTGAGTTTTTTTGCAAGTTCAACGCCGGTTATTTTCGGCATTTGGATGTCTAAAAAAGCTATATCGTAATTTTTCTTTTTTGCAGACTCCAGCAACTTCTCCGAGTCTCCGAAGGCATCTATTTTTGAATCGGGAATTGCTTCATTAACGATATAAACCATTTCGCAAAGAATTAATTTTTCGTCATCTGCTACCGCTATATTCATATTCTGTTTTTCCTCTCAAAGTATTTTCGCATTTCGGCAATTTAATTAATACAGTTGTCCCGCTTCCCGGGTATGACTCTATTTTCATTTCTGCTTTAACTATAAGTTCAAGCCTCTTTTTAACATTTTCTATTCCGATATGGGTCCTACTATCGTCAGGTTTGGCATCTACATCGAAACCAACACCGTTATCCACAATGCTGATATAGTAATTATTTTCATCGTCAAAGGAAGATATTTTCAGTAGACCTCCATCTTGAAAAGCAGATATTCCATGCTTTACGGCATTTTCAACAATTGGCTGAATTGACAAAACAGGAACATAAAAATCCGTGCATTTTATTTCGTATTCAACCGATAATTTATCTTCAAATCTAACTGTTTCAAGTTCAAGATAAACCTTGATATGGTCAAGCTCTTCGGCAAAGGTTATCGGCTTTTTTTGTTTGAAAACATCCAAATTAACACGAAGATATTTACCGAAATTAGACATCATTACCGCAGCCTTTGAAGGGTCTATTCTGCAAAGAGCAATACAAGATGTAATACAATTATACAAGAAATGAGGCTGAATTTGGGAAATCATTAATTGTACCTGTCCTTCTTGTAATTCAAGAGTATTCGCATAAAGTTCTTTTGATTTATCTACATAAATATTAATGTAAAAAAACAAGGTTGAAATAATAATCAGCAAGGAAATTGAGGAAAAACCAATGGTATAATAGGACAGTATTACTCCTAATGTCGGCACGAAACAAAACAAAGCAAAAGAAACTCTGACCTTACTCTCGGATTTATTAAACAAAATAACCACACAGTCAAATACCATAATTATCAGCGGATAAAGAACCGAATACAACCAGTAATCACTACGAACATAATAACCGCTGTCAACATAAAATACATAACCGTATTTCAGCAAAATTCCAAAAACTAACACCCAAACTATACCAATAATTACATATATATTCATTAGGCTGTATTTGAATTTTTTTGAAATTCCGGTTAATTCAAACAAATACCCGGAAACCAAAAAAATCATTAAATAATCAAGCACAAATTCTAAAAAAGACAAATAATAATTAAGTGCGATATAATATATATTGCCGTTAATTCTTTGAAATATAATATCAACTATGCAATAAAGAGAACCTGTAATCAAAGATAAAGAAAAATATCGTGTTGATTTAGACAAATTCTTATCAATAACAATGGAAAATCCGATAAGTATTTCAATAAAAATCGTTAATGCGTCAACAAAAATATTAAACTCTGCAATAGTAATAGACAAAATACTCATCCCCTTTTCTTTTGTTATTATAACATATTCTTTTGTTAATAACAAGAAAAAAACACCCTCCGAAAAACGGAGAGTGAAAAAATCATTCTATTATCGCATTGCCGTTCTCTACGGTTTGCGCGGTAATAATTATTTTCTTTACATTTTCTTTGGAAGGAATTTCAAACATTAAATCTTGTAAAACTCCCTCAATGATAGAACGCAAACCTCTTGCACCCGTTTTTCTTTCAATTGTCAAATCGGCAATTTTTTCAAGAGCATCGGTTTGAAATTCGAGTTCAACATTATCCATAGCAAATAAAGAAACATATTGTTTTATTATTGAATTTTTAGGCTCGGTCATTATTTTAACCAAGGTTTCTTTGTCCATACCCTTTAACGAGGTAATAACCGGAAGTCTGCCTACAAGTTCGGGTATCATACCGAATTTTACCAAGTCTTGATGGGTTGCAGTTTCACATAAAGACTGCGCCTCTATGCTTTTTGGCGATTTAACATCGGCACCGAATCCAAGACTACTGCCGCCTATTCTGCGTTCGATAACCTTTTCAATACCGTCAAAAGCACCTGCGCAAATAAACAATATATTGGTAGTGTCAATTTGTATGAATTCCTGTTGCGGATGCTTTCTACCACCCTGGGGAGGAACATTGGAAACAGTACCTTCTAAAATCTTAAGAAGTGCCTGTTGAACACCTTCACCGCTAACATCACGGGTAATAGATGAATTTTCAGACTTCCTTGCGATTTTATCAATCTCATCAACATAAATAATTCCGTGTTCCGCTTTTTCAATATCAAAATCCGCAGCCTGAATAAGCCTTAACAAAATGTTTTCCACATCTTCTCCTACATAACCTGCCTCGGTTAAAGTAGTGGCATCGGTAATGGCGATGGGAACATTCAAAATCTTTGCGAGAGTTTGTGCTAACAATGTTTTTCCCACACCGGTAGGACCTAAAAGTAAAACATTACTTTTATTAAGCTCAACATCGGTCTTATTATTAATGCGTTTATAATGATTGTAAACAGCCACGGAAAGGGTTTTTTTGGCATCCTCCTGACCGATTACATACTCATCAAGCTGACTTTTAATTTCAACCGGCTTAGGAAGAACAAAATCATCATTCTTTGACTTCTTTTTAGATTTGCCCACCATTTTTTCATCATCATAAAGCAATGTAGAGCAAAAATCTATGCAATTATCACAAATATAAACACCTGGGCCTTCAACAAGCCTTGTAACTTCATCTTGAGTTTTGCCGCAAAACGAGCAGCGAATTTCCTTATTATCGTTTTTCAAATCGAAAAACTCCTTATCTCTTTGTAATTACCTTATCAATAAGACCGTAATCAGCGGCTTCCTGCGCTGACATAAAATTATCTCTGTCGGTATCTCTCTCAATGATTTCCAACGGCTTACCGGTTTCATCAGCCAAAATTTCATTGATTGTACTGCGAATTTTTTTAATGTGGTTTGCATGAATTAAAATATCAGTTGCCTGACCTTCTGCAGAACCAAGCGGTTGGTGAATCATAATTTCACTGTTAGGAAGAGCAAATCTCTTGCCCTTTGCACCGGCCGCTAAAAGGAACGCACCCATACTTGCAGCCATACCCAAACAAATGGTTGAAACATCACATTTAATATATTGCATAGTGTCATAAATTGCCATACCTGCGGAAACAGAACCGCCGGGGCTGTTAATATAAAAACTAATGTCTTTATCCGGGTCCTGTCCTTCAAGATAAAGCATTTGAGCAATAATAACACTTGCCGAAGCATTGTCAACCTGGTCATTTAACATAATGATTCGGTCATTTAACAAACGGGAAAAAATGTCATAAGAACGCTCTCCCCTGCTTGTTTGTTCAATTACATAAGGTACTAAACTCATATCCATAATTAAAACCTCCGAAATTAAATACAAAGCCGAAACAAAGCATTACTTTATCTCGGCCTGTTATACTGAATTATTGACCGATAACTTAAATTTTAATCAATTATTTTTCGGTCTTTTTTGTTGTGGTTTTCTTTGCTGTAGTAGTTTTCTTCTCACCGGTCGTCTTTTTTGCGGTTGTTGTCTTCTTGGCAGCAGGTTTCTTTTCGGTTTCTTTCTTTTCCTCAGCAGTTTTTTCTGTAATAACTGCATTTGCTTTTACTAAATCAATAGCCTTACCAACTGCAATATCCTTTTCAATCTCAGCTTGAGGAATAGCAGCCTTAACCTTATCAACCTCAACACCGTACTGGTCTGCCAACTCTTGGAAGTGTTTATTGATTGTTTCTTCGTCAGCAGTAATCTTTTCAAGTTCAACAATCTTTTCGAGAGCTAAACGGTACTTAACCTGCATCTCAGCCTGCGGACGGAAAGTATTTCTGAAGTCCTCAACTGTACTGTTGGTATATTTAAGATAAAGGTCAAGATTCATACCTTGAGACTGTAAACGGTAAGCAAAGTCCTCAACACAGGCATTCAAGCGATTTTCAAACATTGCCTCAGGAATATCACCCTTAATACTGTCAACAATTTGCTGAACAAGTTCGTTCTCTACTGCTTCGTCAGCAGCCTTGTTCTTTCTCTCAAGTGCTTTTTTCTTAAGGTCAGCCTTTAATTCTTTTAATGTATCAAATTCGCTGACATCCTTTGCAAATTCGTCATCAATTGATGGTAACTCTTTAACCTTAATCTCGTGAAGCTTAATCTTAAATACCGCTTCTTTACCTGCAAGGTCAGCTGAACCGTAATCCTCAGGGAAAGTAACATTAATATCAAAAGCATCATCAATATTCTTACCGATAATTTGGTCTTCAAAGCCCGGAATGAAGGTGTTAGAACCAAGTTCTAAGGGTTGACCTTCTGCCTTTCCGCCGTCAAAAGCTTTGCCATCGGTGAAACCTTCGTAATCAATTACAACTGTATCGCCCTTCTTAGCGGCTCTTCCTTCAACTGAAACCATACGGGAATTTCTTTCAGCCATTGCGTTTAACTCAGCGTTTACCTCGGCAGCCTTAACCTCAACAGCAGGTTTTTCAGCCTTTAAGCCCTTATAATCACCGATTTCGATTTCAGGATATGTAGTAACCGAAACCTTGAAATCAACGCCGTCTTCTTTAGAAATTGAAACAAGTTCAAAATCCATCTTATCTTCAATGGTCTTAAGACCTGATTCTTTAATTGCCTCTTCAACTACATCGTTATAAATAAGATTCATCGCATCTTCATAAAATACTTCAACACCGTAATATGTTTCAATCATATGAAGTGGAGCTTTACCTTTTCTAAATCCCGGAACATTGATTTTCTTTCCGTTTTTCTTATAAGCCTGTTTAATTGCCTCACGGAATTTTTCGCCGTCAACGGTAATTTCAAGGCTATACTTATTTGTTTCAAGTTTTTTTGTCTCTTTTAAACTCATCATTCTTACCTCCGCACAAATTATTGACATTATACCACAGGTTTATAAAAAAATCCACTACTTTTTTAAAATTTTTATAATATGCCTAATCATGTATGTAAAGAGTTCGTGAATTTCGGTGCATATATACACTCATTACCACGCCGACACCTAAAAACATACACATAAGTGAGGTTCCTCCGGCACTGAAAAAAGGAAGCGTTACACCGATAACGGGCAATAGACAAACGCACATACCTACATTGATTAGAATTTGAGCAAAAATCATTGCAAAAAATCCGACACAAATAATCTTTCCGCTGTCTTTTCGGCAAATCGCCGCAATTCTAAGAGCACGAATAGCAATACATCCTAATATAAGCAACACAAGAATTACGCCAATCATTCCCAATTCTTCGCCGATACTTACTAAAATAAAGTCGTTTTGTCCTTCCGGCACACTTCCGGATTGAGTAAGTATTCCCTTAAACAATCCCTGTCCTTTTATTCCGCCGTTTGCAAGTGCCATTCTTCCGCGGTACTGCTGGTATGTGGCACCCTGAATATCCGACTCAATATCAAACACGCTTACAATTCTTTGGCGTTGGTCGTCGTTCATAACAAAGAAATACACAAGGGGTGAAGCTACAACAGCCGCCACTATGGCAATCAAAAAGTATTTTAGCGAAACCCCTCCGGCATACATCATAAACACAACCATAACGGCAAAAACCAATGCTGTACCGTCATCGCCCTGAAAGTGAATAAGTAAAACCGGGAAAGCACCGTGAATACATAAAGGAATTAAATATTTTAATTTGTTAATATTGTTTTTCACCTTGCCTATATGTGCCGAAAAGGTAACAATAAAACAAATCTTCATAAATTCCGAAGGCTGAAAAGTGGTAATACCCAAATCAAGCCAAGCCTTATCATCGGTTCCGGCAGGGGCAAAACCGATAAAAAAAGTAAGGATTACAGGCACTACACCCAAAACGGCCACAACATACCATTTATTAATTAAGGTTTGAAAATCAAATGCCGAAATAATAATTGCACAAACAATTCCGAGACAAAGAGACAATCCCTGTACTAAAAAAGGTCTTGAAGAGCCTAAATATCGTGTTGCACTTAATACGGCAACACAACCGTACAAAGATGCACCACAGCATAAGCATAGCAAAAATTTATCTGTTTCACGGAAAAAATCCGCAATTTTTGTGATAATAATTCCCATATAAGCACCACGCTAATTTACAATATATTATGATTATAACACAATTTCTTTATTAAGGCAAAAAGAATATATAATTTTCGACTTAATTTTTTTACCGAATATTTTTTCACAGGCAAGTCGGTATATTTCAAGTTGCTTACCGTACCTGTTTGATAATGTGTTTAAATCGGCAACCCTATCGGTTTTAAAATCAACGATAACCATTCCGTCATTTTCCTCAAAAATAAGGTCGACTGCACCTTGAACCATTATTTTTGTACCGATAATATTTTCGGAAATATCATCATTAAGTTTCTCAATGGGAAGTTCTGTTAAAAATCTCATTTCCCTTTTATACATTTTTGAATTAATAATTCTGCCGAATAAATCAGACCTGAAAAATTCTTTAATAGCATTCCTATCAACCGCATCGGCCCAGCTTTCGGGTATGAACTGATAGTCCCACAATCTCTCTATTTCTTTGTCGACATCAATGTTATTTTTAAATTCGATAAATTGCAGTACCTTATGGGTTGCCGTACCTTTTTCGGCATGGGAAATACCGGACTCATTCATAAAGCTCGGCATTGCATTAAATAAGTATTCTTCACTTGTTTGTTTATGTGAAATCTCGGTAACGGTGGTTTTTGCAGGGATTTTTGTAATTTCCTCGAAAGGATACTCGTAAGACATATTATTCTTAATTTTTTCAACAAGTTCGGCATTCTCGGTAAAGGTTTGTTCATTTTCATTAGGTTGAGGTTTTTCAACACAATAATCAACTATTGTAACCTTAAGTTTGCTGTCAGTCGGAAGCGAACCGATATTTATTTCACCCAAATTCCTTAAACAATCTCCATCGGGATGAAGTAATGATGAAGCCAAAATCAAATTACCCACAGAATTTGTGGACATAATATACCTACCGTCAATCATTCCGTTTTCAATATTTTCCGATATGGTATTTAAAGTTTTGAAAGAATTTTTAACCGAAGTAACAAGAACAAGTTTTTCTTCGGCTCTTGTCATAGCAACATAAAGAAGTCTTAACTTTTCTTCCATATTTTCTATTGCTGTTTTTCTTGAATTCAGTTTTCTTCCTAAATTTTCAACCGTGATTTTTTCTTCCTCATCGTAATACTTATATCCTAATCCCATTTCTTCGGAATACACTATTTTTGCAATAGAATCATCCCGATTAATAAGAGAAGAAAGTCCCGATAAAATACAAATCGGAAATTGAAGTCCTTTAGATTTATGCATAGACATTATCTTAACGGACTCGTTATTTGCAACATCGTTTTTAAAAGAACTGTTGGGTAATACTTTAATTTTTCTTACAAAATCCGAAGCCGATTGAGAATTAAGTCTATCCACATATCCCGAAAGAGCAAGTAGATTGTTTTGTCTGTTTTTTCCGTCTCGCATTGTACCCACAATGCTTAAAAGTCCCGAATCATATACCAACTTTGAAACAAATTTTCCAAGTGGCATAATAGCCATTTCGTTCCTGAAGCTTCTTAAGGTATTCAAAAACTTTTGAACCTTGATATTTGCGTTATTTTCCTCGGCAATCAGCATTTTATAAATGTTATTATGTTTGTTTTCAGAACGCATTTGTGCCATTTCTTCAGGAGTAAATCCGAATATAGGCGACATCATCACAGATAAAAGTTCTATGTCGTTTTGCGGGTTATCCAAAACCGTAAGTAAGGATAAGGCGAGAGATATCTCTACACTTTCACAAAATGGTTCATTGGAAAAGGAAACAGGAATACCGAAATCGCTTAACGCTTTTGCAATTATGGGTGCTTTGTTTGAAAAAGAATCAATAAGGATACAAACATCACTGTATTTAGCCCTTCTAAGTGTTTCATTATCCTTTTTGACATCATATCCGTTTTCAATTAGATTTTTAATATATTCCGCCGTTGCTACTGCTTCCGCCTCAAAAAGAGACTCTTGGTCGCTGTTGCCTTTGTCGATTAACAACAGTTCGGTTTCGGTTGAATTGTTGTCGGGAAATTTTGCGGCGGGATTTAGTCTTTCCTCACTGTTATACTCAATTTCCCCCACACCGCTTCTCATAACATTACCGAAGAAAAAATTTACAAACTCGCAAACGCCCTTTCTGCTTCGAAAATTATCGGAAAGAATTATTTTTTTAGGGTCATTTACATCAGCCTCATTTATAGGTATGTATGTCCTTTTCTTTTTAAGAAAATTTTTAAGATTTGAGCCTCTGAATCTATAAATACTTTGCTTAATATCTCCCACAACAAAAAGATTTTTACCGTTTCCCGAAAGTATGTAAAACAACATATTTTGTAAATCGTTTACATCCTGAAATTCGTCAACAAGAACCTCGTCATATTTTGACGACAAGTTGATTGCCTCATCGCTTAAAACTATTTCTCCGTCATTAATACCGTTGCACAAAAGATTAAATGCCATTTGCTCGGTATGATGAAAACCGAGAGTATTATTCTCTTTGAAAACATCAAGCACCAAACAGGAATACTTTTTCACAAGTTCCATAAGCAGTGATATTGCAGGAAAATTTCTATGGTATTCGTCAAAAACTTCACTGCTGTTGTTAGAGAATACGGCTTTTAAATCGGTTATTGCATCTTTAAGTTTTTCACGGTTTTTCTTAAAATGTTTTCCGATTTCACCGTTTTTACTGCTAAATGTATCTCGGGCAAACTGAACCTGCGACAAAGCAGTATAAACATTATCAAAATCCCCTGTTCCGGTGGCACTTTTCAGATTTTCAATCATCATACAAAGTACACCCGTATCTTCTTTTGCTTTTTCATAGGAATTTTCAAAATATTGCAAATCATCCGCCATGGTTTTAAGATAACCCAATGACAAATCGGCGCTTTTTTTCGCAATTTTTAAGGCTTCGCCATACCAAGGGTGAGAATTATCAAAGGCTACGGAATACGGAAGCAGAATACTATCTAAAAAATTGTCAAAAAAGGGTTGTTGACAGGCAAATTGATATATTTGCTTAATTATTGATTTTAAATTTGAATCATCAAATTCACAGTCGGTAATTTCAAAAAGTTTATTTAATGTTTTTCTATCCTTTTCAAGATATTCGTCAATAATTTCGGATAGTTTTAAATCGCATTCCGAAATCAGTTCACTGCCATCAGATACTTTAAAATCCGGCTCCACACCGCATTTTTCGAAATTTTCTCTGACAAGTTTAATGCAAAACGAATCAATAGTGCAAATATCGGCACCTGACAATTTATGCTTTTGTTCAATTAAAAAGCCGTCATCGGGATGTTTGGAACACTCTTCAAGCAATCTCTTTTCTATACGAGAACGCATTTCAAAAGCAGCGGCATTTGTAAATGTAACGATTAAAAGTCTATCGGCATCCACATAATTTGTTTTGTCGGTTAATTTTCTTATTACCCTTTCGGTTAATACGGCTGTTTTTCCCGAACCTGCAGCCGCCGAAACCAAAATACAGCCATTCTCTTTTATTGCTTTTTCCTGTGTTTCTGTTGGTTTAAATGCCATCTGTTTCACCGCCGTCCTCAATAGTTTTAATAACTTCCGAATTAGATATCTTAGGAACCTTTTTTACACTCTCTTTAGAAATTCTGCAAACAGACGAAAAATCGCAATATTTACAAGCTTCGCTTTCCAAACCGTTTACAGGCTTTGCATCTATTTTTCCATCATAAATATCGTTTCCGATTTTGTTTAGTTTGTTACCGATATATGTAAACACCTTAGAAAAATCTTCATTTGACAAATAACTGTTAGATGGTTTATCCTCGTCAAATTTAGGGATAAATTCACCCTTATTATCTTTATCCATCGAAGAAACAAGTTCCTTATCTGCCACAATAAGCCCATCCATTTTTCTTGATTTCACAGTAGCTTCCTTTTCCCTTTTTGCATTCATATATAAAATTCCCGCAGGTTTTTCACCGAAGGTGCCGTCAGTCATTAATGCATACAGGTATAAAAGCATTTGCATATTTTGTCCGAAAAGTATATCCGGCAATTTAAAACTTTTACTGCCTGTTTTATAGTCAATAATTCTTATATAGCCGTTATAGGTATCAACACGGTCAACTGTTCCGCTTAGTTTTAAACAACCCTCAGCCAAGTCGATTTTAATTTCGGGAATTTCGCAGTTTTCACCGATTTTAAGTTCACATCTAACAGGCTCAAATTTGCTTTGTCTGAACTCAAGAGAAATTTTCTCAACAACATACTTTAAACTCCTTGACATAGTGGAAACAATATACTTTAGATGACTGTTTTCCACTGCTCTGTATCCCGGAATACTGTCAAGATACTCGTCAATAAAAAAGTCCACCTCTATTGAAATAGTTTCAGTATCCATTTCCGATACTTTTTTACCGTATTTTTCAATAATGTGCTGAAGAACATAATGCACAAGAGTACCCCTTTGCATCACATTAAAATCAGCCTTATAAATTCTTTGAGCATTTAAGGCATATCTGCAAAAATAAGAAAATTTACATCTGTTATATGTATCAAACTTTGTAGGCGACATATAAATGTTTTTACCATACAGTTTTTTTGCCGTTTGCCGTGAAATTGAAGCTTGTCCTGCATCTTTGCATTGCTTTAAATCGTTTACAACCGACTCAAATTTTGTATTATCAAGAGCCTTTTCAAATGTTATCCTGCTTTTAATATCCGAAAATCTTCGGCAATACTCACTGAAACAGTCCGCTTCGCTTTCGGGTATGCAATTTTCATTAAGCTCACAGGGTTCGGTTAATATATCTAAATTAAGTTCATTAACAATATGGCTGACAAAGGGCGATTCCTGCGAGGCAGTACCGTCAGCACAAAACGAAGAATAACTTATCACTGCACCCGTTGATGCACAACAAAGATTACTATAAACAAGTAATTCCTCATCAATAGCAAAGTCTACCGTTCTATCCGTGATTGGAAGACCGGCATCTTTAAGTGCTGAAATTTCCGTATTTGTAAATATTCCGCTACTTTTAACGGCACGGGGAAATACACCCTGATTTGCTCCCATAAGAAATACAAATTTAGGGCGTTCCTGACGCAACCTATCAGCCTCACTGAAAACAACCTCATCGAGAGTTTGAGGAGTAACACCGATTGTTTGGGATTTCAATGCCACTTTTAGTGCGGAAATAAACTTATCGTTTGATATTTCACCATCGGGGAAACAACTGACAATGCTATCTAAAACCGACATAAAAGCATCATAAGACTGATTTAACACATGGCAAAAATCATATTTTTCCTGCGTTTCATATTGTTTTAAAAGTTCGGTATAGGCATTTTTTGCATTATTTCTTAAAAGCAAATTTATTATTGCTGTACACCTGTTTTTAGGACTTCCTTTAAAATCGCTTTTAAACTTTTCAAGAGGTGTAATGGCTTTTTCCCTGATTTCGTTAATTTCTTTCAGTATCTCTTCATAATCTTTGCCCTGATTTTCGGTTAATCCCATTGGATTCATATTCCACTGTGTTTTAAAATCCTTGCCCTTTAAATCCCAAACAAAAGTATAATTCTCCAAAGAAGAAACTTCCTTAATAGAAAGTATATTTATGCCGGATTTATGAAATTTGAATATATTTTTAATATCCGAGTTTACTGCATACTCAATGGCCGAAAGAACCGTCAGGGAAATCGGAGTTGATGATAAAGGATATTTTTTATCAATAAAGCATTTAACCTTATTGCGTTCACAGGCAACCGAGAGAGCATCTTGGTAATCTTCACTGTTTCTTGCAACGACAAGAAAATCTTTATATCTTAAATTCTCTTCCCTTACCTTTTTCCTGATTGTACGGGCAACAAAATCCGCCTCATCGTAAATTGTTTCCGCATTGAAAATAACAACATTGGGATTATTGCAATTCGTTGTTATTTTATCACCGAAAACAACACTTTCGAGATTTTTCATAGATTTATTACTGTAGTAGTTGGTTTCAAGATATGTTTGCTCTATGTTTTGATTATACTTTCGGCTTAAGTCGATTATCTTTCTTTTTGTTTCTCTGATATTTTTCAACACCGAGTATTTTCTGTTATCGTTTTTGTCATCCAAAAAAGCAAATGTTACATTTTTTGATTTTGCAAGTATTTGTGAGAGTATTTTAAATTGTTGTCCTGTAAAATTCTTAAATCCATCAAAAAATACGGTTTTATTTTCAAAATAATCGCAATTTCCAAGCATATCGTACAGCCTGTCAAAATTATCTGACGGGTCTATGAAATTGGTGCCTAAAAGCATTGTATATGCATCGAAAATTAAAGAAATATCGTGAATTTTATCATTTAATTTTCCCTTCGCTTGGATTTCTTTTAAATCTTGTGTTGAAACGGCATTTGTTTTAAATTCGTCTATTGATGTAAGAATATTCTCAGCAAAAACTGCAGAGTCGGCATATTTTTTCCAAAGAATTAAATCATTAGATACCGACTCGACTGCTCTTGAAGTTAAAATAATTTTGTGAGTGTTGGAAATAACCTTTCCGCAAATTCCACCCTTTATTTGAGAAATAACTTCGTATAATTTAGAAAAAGAAAGCACTGTAACCTTTGAAAACATTTCTTCTCCCAAAGCTTCAAGCACGGATTTTTCACCCTCGAAAGAGAACTGTTCGGGAAAGAATACAATAGGCTCTTCACCCATTTTAATACAATCCGAAATTCTATTAATTATTTCTCTTGATTTTCCCGAAAAACTTCTTCCTAAAACCAAATTAACCATATATTCCACTTCCTTATTTCTCATTCTAACAGGTTTGATGTACTAAATTCCGTACATTAAAAGTATAACTGCCCTTATGAAGGCAGTCTCCTTTTTTTAAAAATATACAGAAAGTCTCCTATAAACACCCGAAGACCGTTTCCTTTATAATAGCGGTTATATTGCTTAATATCATTAAACAAACTAATGTAAATTAAAATGTTTTTTGTTTCTAAAAATTTTATTCTTCTTTCTTCAAAGTTTATAAAACTTTCTAACTCTATTTTTCTGTTTCGGTCTTTTAACAAGGAATTAATATATTTATGTCCCTCTACCGACTGATATAATCCGGATAATCTTTTTTGTACATTTCTTTTATTATCTTTAATATATGCCAAAGAAACATTATCCTTATGATATCTGTAATGTGTTAAATTACTATTCAAAACAGCGGTTTTTCCGAAAAGGCAACCAAGAATACAAATAAACCAATCGTGGGCTAACAGGTCTTTTAAATCAATTTCTCTAATATACTGCTTTAAACTTTTTCTAAAGCATATGGAAAATCCCCTTATAAATGAGCAACCTATAAAATCTCCGAATTTTAAAAAACTTAAAGAACCGTCAAAATCGTCAGTTAAAAACCTGATTTTTCGGCTTTTAACTGTATTGTCAAACTCATCTATAACATCATATCTTGAAGATAAAGTAAGAATTTCCGAGTTGCTTTCCATAACAGCTACCATATCCTTAACCTTGTTAGGCAACCACTCATCATCCTGGTCGCAAAGAAAAATATAATCACCGCTACACTTTTCTATTGCGTTATAAAAATTAAGACAAAAGCCTTTATTTTCCCCGTTGACGAAAATCTTCCAATTTAGTAAATTATTATCTTTAATAAAAACCTCGCAAAGATTAACGGTATTGTCAGTGGAACAGTCATCACATATAACAACCTCATCAACAGCCAAGGACTGATTTTTTATACTTTCAAGTTGTCTTTCAATATACCGAGAACCGTTATATGTGGCCAATGCAACAGAAATCAATTTATCTCATCCTCATAAAAAGTCTACCGAATTTATATTTTATAACATAGGATAATTTGCAAAAACCGAAAATCAACCATTTATTTTTTGTTCTTGCAACACTTGTAATAATCCTTGCCAAAGCACCGGGAAAACAGGCGTTATTTGCCTTGTTTTCAAATTCATTATTTAATTCGTTATTTATTTTCTTTCTTATTTCTTTACCGTCTAAAGAAATGAACATATCCATAATTGATGAAAAAACAACTCTAATGAAGTAGTAATCGGAAAATCCCTTATTGTTTACATCGCATTCACTTAAAAGCCTTGCACGATTTTTAACCGTTTCAAGTTTATTCGGATTATACCTTCGTGTTGTACTTCCGTAATTAATATAATAATTGTAACAACAACTGTCGGTAACGGTAAAATCAGGCTTAAATTTTAATAAGGAAAGATTGAAATAGGTATCTTCGTATTGCTCGTTATCCGGCATTAATACCCCTGTTTTAACAACAAATTCTTTATTATAAAGTTTATTACAAGGACTGTCTATTAAATCCTTATTCTTTATTTCCGGCAAAATACCTATGATTTCACCCTTTGGATAAAAGGCGGATTTTGAAAAAACAGGAAAAATTTTATTTTTTATTATTTTATTGTAGCCGCACATAACCATATCAGCATTATCTCTAATTGCCAATTCAAACATATTTTTAAGATAATCTTTTAAAACACAGTCATCACAATCAACAAAGCAAAAATATTTACCTCGGGCTATTTTGATACCTTGGTTTCTGCTTGTGGCTGCACCCATATTTTCATTATTAATGATAATAATTCTTTTGTCTTTTTTTTCGTATTCTTTACAAATATTCAAAGAATCGTCAAAGGAGCCGTCATTAATAAGTATTAATTCAAAATTTTCAAAAGACTGGTTCAATATGGAATCCAAGCATCTTTTTAGGGTTGACTGTCCGTTGAAAATGGTAACAATAACACTTATTTTCGGCGAATTAATACAAGTATTTTCCATTTGCAACACGATTAAGATGTTCTCCGTAAGGAGATTTTCCGTATTTTTTCGCTGATTCAATCAACATTTCTTTGTCAATCCAACCGTTATTATAGGCTATTTCCTCAATGGCGGAAATCATTATTCCCTGCCGTTTTTCCACAACCTTTACAAACTCGGCAGCCGAGCTTAAAGCATCGGTTGTACCGGTATCAAACCAAGCAAAACCTCTGCCGAAAACCACTGCATCCAAACAACCGTCTTCAAGATATAACTTATTAAGGTCGGTTATTTCAAGTTCTCCTCTTTTAGAGGGCTTAACCTTTTTTGCCATTTCAACAACTCGGCTATCATAAAAATAAAGTCCGGTAACGCAATAGTTGGATTTTGGATTTTTCGGTTTTTCTTCAATAGAAATAACCTTCTTATTATTATCGAATTCCACAATTCCGAACCTCTCCGGGTCCTCTACATAGTAGCCGAAAATCGTAGCACCTTTTTCCTTTTTTGAAGCATTAATAAGATGTGAACTAAGTCCGTTTCCGTAAAAAATGTTATCACCTAAAATCATTGCACAAGAATCGCCGTCAATAAAATCTTCGCCGATAATAAATGCCTGTGCCAAGCCGTCAGGCGAGGGTTGAACTTTATACGAAAGGTTAATTCCGTAATTTGAACCATCACCTAAAAGCCTTTCAAAATTAGGTAAATCCGTTGGTGTGGAAATGATTAGAATATCTCGTATTCCCGCCATCATTAATATGGATAAGGGATAAAAAATCATAGGCTTATCATAAACCGGTAATAATTGTTTGGAAGTTACCATTGTAAGCGGATAAAGTCTTGTTCCGCTTCCTCCGGCTAAAATAATACCCTTCATTTCAATCACCAAACCTTTTTTATAAATTAATAAACAAATAAACTATTTCTCGATTATTTCTATACTTTCAATGATGACATCCTCAATAGGTTTATCAGCGGAGCCGACTTTTACACCGGCAATATTATCAACAACATCCATACCCTCAAAAACCTGACCGAATACTGTATGACGAAAATCAAGCCAGGGTGTTCCGCCGTTTTTCTCGTAAGCCTCAACAATATCACTTGGAAAACTGTCGGGAATATCCTTCATTTGACTTAAAAGATTTTGGTCAACCGTCTTAGCCTGAACTATGAAAAACTGACTTCCGTTAGTATTAGGACCGGCATTTGCCATACAAAGAGCACCTCTGATATTATGTAACTCAGGTGAAAATTCATCCTTGAAGTTGCATCCCCAAATAGATTCGCCGCCCATTCCCGTACCTGTTGGGTCTCCGCCTTGAATCATAAAATCATTAATTACCCTGTGAAATATAAGTCCGTTATAATAACCGTTCTTGCTGTGTGTTGTGAAATTCTCCACAGTTTTCGGTGCTTCATTCGGGAACAATTTAATTGAAATATCTCCCATATTTGTATGCATAATTGCAATTGTATCTCCGCTTTTAACTTCTGTTAACTGAATAGACATAATAAGTCTCCTTAAATTAATTTATTTACTTGTATTTTATCAAATTTTTGATTGTTTATCAACAATTATTTTCCTTAAAATAGTCATATATCCTCTCGGCATAAACTTTGCTTATGCCATCAACAACCATAAGCTCTTCCAAACTTGCATTTTTGATATTATCAATTGTTTTGAAATGAAGCATTAATGCCTTTGCCTTTTTCTCCCCCACACCGTCAATTTTTGTAAGTATAGAATCAAACATCTTTTTACTTCTGAGGTTTCTATGATAAGAAATGGCATAACGGTGTACCTCTTCTTGAATTTTATTAACCAAAACAAATGCCGACCTTGTAGATTTAATAGAAATATCTCCGCCGCTTGAGGATATAGCCCTGGTTTTATGCTTCGTATCCTTAACCATACCGAAAACAGGAATATTAATTTGATATTTTTCAAGCACGGGTAATACGGCATTTATTTGACCTAATCCGCCGTCAAGCAATAATAAATCAGGCAAAACTCCAAAGGCTTCATCATCACCTTTATTGTATTCCGAAATCCGCCTTTCCATAATTTCCGCCATAGACCTATAATCATCGTTTCCGGAAAAGCTTTTTATCTTAAATCTCCTATAATTCTTTTTTAGGGGTAAACCGTCTTTAAATACTACCATTCCCGCAACACTTTCTTCCCCTGCAGTATGGGAAATATCATAAGACTCAATAAGTTTTGGCACATTTTGAAGACCTAACAGTGAAGACAATTCGTTTAGTGCCGACATTTCTTTTCCCGAAGATGTCGTCTTTAAAGAAAGATTATCCGAGGCGTTGTTTAAACACATTTTTATTATGTCGAGTTGTTCACCTGATTTAGGTATAATTATTTCTACCTTTTTTTGCCTTTTCTCTTTAAGCCAATGGGTTATTAACTCCATATCTTCAAAATTACTGTCGATTAAAATCCTCGGAGGAATATCCGTCTTGGAAACATAATACTCCCTTAAAAACTCATCATAGAGATTTTCTTTTGCACTAATCCCCTCAACAAAATAGTGATTTTTATCGGTCATTCTTCCGTTTTTAAAATTGAGAACAGAAACACAAGCGGTTTCGCCTAAAAATGCCGAAGCAAAAACATCTTGTTCCTTGTATGTGCACATAACAACCTTTTGTTTATCGGATAATTTGGTTATTGCGTTAATTCTATCCCTTAGTTTTGCAGCATATTCAAAATCAAGTCTGTCAGAAGCATTTTGCATTTGTAGTTTTAAATCGGAGACAATTTTATTACCGTCTCCGTTTTTAATGAAATCCACAGCCGAGTTGATAGTTTCGGTATAATTATCAAGGGATATTTTACCGTTGCAGGGAGCAAAGCACTTACCGATATGAAAATTAAGGCAGGGTTTTGTGGGTTTGTCAAAACTTCTTGTACAGTCAGGTAGTTTGTATATTTTGTTCACCCAATCCACCGTATCCTTAACAACATAAGAAGAATAATAAGGTCCTATGTATTTACCGTTGTTTTCCACCTTGTTTGCAATTCGGATTTTCGGCCATTTTTCACCGGTTATATTGATATAATGATATCCCTTATCATCTTTTAAAAGGATATTATATTTAGGCTGATTTTGTTTAATTAAGGAACACTCAAGTACAAGTGCCTCAAATTCACTGTCGCAAATAATATGCTCAAAACGGTCAACATTCGAAACCATTTGTCTTACCTTTTCGGTATGGTTATTTCCGCTTCTGAAATATGAAGTTACTCTGTTCTTTAAAGCCTTTGCCTTACCTACATAAATTATTTCTCCCTCTTTATTTTTCATAATATATACTCCGGGAGAAAGCGGTAATCTATTGGCTTGTTTTCTCAGTTCAGTGATTTTATCATTTTGCAAATATAACACCTTCATTCATCATTTATTTTATAATATTATCTTCCCGAAAGCAACAAGTAAAATCATATTAACTTAACTATTTTCCGAAAAAACGGTTAAACCGTCATTTTCATCTAATACCGCAAGGAATATTTTGCTTACATTATCAAAACCTTTTCTTGTAAGTTCCTTAGACAACCATTTTTCGGTTTTGTTTAACTTTTGCAAATTACTTTCAATAATAATACCGTCAGAAACAACATTATATGATTTAACCTGTGGCTGTGGCACTACCTTTAAATCCTCGGCTGTAACAGGTCTTTTATGGGGAAAAGGCAAAAAACTGATTTTTCCGTTAGGTTCCATCTGTGCTGTATCAATATCCGAAATATAGTAATACCCTGCTGTTCTTGCCTGCATTAGAAATTCACTTAAATCCAAATGTGCCTTTTTGAAATTTTCTTTATTCATTTTGCCGTCATTCATAAGCACCAATGTTTTTCCGAAAATAATATTCCGTGCCTTTAGGCTTTTTGATGTCAAAAAAGAAAAGAAAATTGCAAAGAAAGCATAGACTGCCATAGCAATTACTCCGTAAATCGGTTTTTCTATATCTGTTGCCATCTCGGCAGCAATAGAGCCTATACTGATTCCGATAATATAGTCAAACATAGTTAATTCCGAAACCTGTCTGTTTCCCATTAATTTTGTCAAAATAAAAAGTATAATAACCGAAAATACCGATGATAGTATTATTTTAAAAAATTCCATAACAATCTTCCTTTCGATAATTATTATTCTTCTGAAACAATAAAATAATTCTTACTAATTCTTGACATAATAAATATTTAGAGTATATAATAATATTAATAAAAATGGGAGGCTTATATATGTTTGCTGAAAATAAATCCAACCTCATATATAAAACCTTTGTTTTTATCATTATTTCGGTTGTATTTGCCGTACTTTCATACAAACTGAAAATTAACTGTATTTACCGTAAGGAAATGTTTTTTTACAGAGAAATTTTTTTAACTTCCCTTTACGGATTTTTTTGCTGTAATCTTTTTATCGGAATAAGAAAAGTTTTCAACTTTATTTTTAAAAAAAGAATTATTTTCGGATTTATTTTATTTTTTGTTTTGGTAATTTTAAAAATCAATTTTTCTTCAATTCCCGAACTTAACAACTATATTCAACCGGGTTCCGGCTCTCAAATGATTACCCCTATTTTCGGCAGTTCGAAGTCAATACGAAGTGATGAATGGGCAATTGATACTCTAAAGCATTTTACTTATCAGTTTACGGACGGTAAAACCAACCATTTAATTATGGCAACCGAGTTTTCCGATTTATGCTCAAGCGGATTACAGTTATCACTTTCCTTACTTGCCAAGCCCTTTCATATCGGGTATTATTTTCTTCCCACCGACTATGCTTTATCGTTTCTTTGGTGCGGAATACTGATTTTTTCCTTTTTGGCAACATTGGAATTGTTTTTAATTATGACCGAAAGAAACAAAATTTATTCTGTTTTAGGTGCCTGTCTTACCATCTTTTCAAGTTTTTTCCTTTGGTGGTCGATTGTTGTTGAGATAACATATGGCATAGGCGCCGTTGTCTTTTTATACTATTTTATTCAATCGCAAAAAACATTTAAAAAAGTATTATTCGGTTTTTTGATTTCGGTATTCGGCAGTGCTTTTATTTGCGAACTATACCCTGCTTGGATGGTACCTTTCGGTTATGTTTTTCTCGGTATCGCACTTTGGATTATCATTTCAAACTTTAATAGTATTAAAAGTTTCTGCAAATCCCATTGGTTTATTTTTGCCTTTGTCGTTGCACTTGCTTTATTGATTGCATTTTTCTACTATCGAAATAAATCCCAATACATTAAAACCATAACTCAAACGGTTTACCCCGGAAAGCGTCAGGAATCGGGCGAATACAGCCTATACAAATTATTTTTATACCCCACCTCTCTTAAGTTTCCTTTTGATTATAAAAACATTAACACAAGCGAATACGGCACATTTATAACCTTCTTCCCTCTTCCTGTAATTATGTCCGTATTTGCTATGATAAAAGCAAAAAATAAGGACACTTTATCAATAATTCTTCTTTGTATTTCCACTGTTTATATTGTTTATTGTTCAATAGGATTACCTTCATTTTTAGCAAAAATTTTGTTGCTCTCCTATTCAACGGCTTTCAGACTTGTAGATGTTTTGGGATTTACCCAGTTGTTATTGTTAATCCGTTCTCTTTATCTTTTTAAGAAACATAAAATTTCTTTTCCGAAAATCGCAGGATTTTTACTTATTACTGCCATTATTCTGTTGACTTATTTTATTAACAAAACCGAATTTAAGGATTATATAAGTGAGTGGCTCCTTCTTGGTATCCTTTTAGGTTTGTTTGCCATCGCCTATATAATACTCTCTTTTAAAAACGAAAAGTTCAAGGAATATTCAATAATTCTATTAGCCATGGTTACGGCTGGGGTTAATCTATATATTTTACCTATTAATGCCACTGCCGATGTTGTGTATTCAAAACCTGCGGCAAATGCCGCTATGGAGTTATCAAAGGAAAGTCCAAATGCTAATTGGATTACCTTAAATCAGTGGGTTGATGCTAATTTTTATGCCGCTTGTGGCGTCAAAGTTTTAAATTCAAATAATTATATGCCTAATTTAAAAATGTGGGAAAGCTTATTCGGAAAAAAATATGAAGACATTTATAACCGTTATTCAAACCTAATAATTTCCCTTACAGATGATAATTCTTATCCCGAACTGCTACAACCCGATTTAATAAATTTGCATTTGAATTTTAATGATTTAAAAAATCTCAAAATCGGTTATATTGCCACCCACGAAGATTTAATAATTCCATCGAAATATAATATTTTTTCTTATTGCATATATAACGAAAACGGTGTTCGTTTTTATCAATTAACATATTAGTCGGGTAAATGGCGTGAAAAATCACGCTGAAATATTAAGGCGCCTATTTCTCGCCTCTTTAGAGGCAACCGAAACAGATGCGATATTTTAATCACCGTTTCAGTGTGTTTTTATTGCATTTTGTGTCTTAGAAAGAAACGGTGATTAGCGTGAAATCAGAAAAAAATGTACTATGGAACATAATCGGTACTTCTACCGACTCATTTTCATCACTTTTCTTTTTGCTTATTGTTTCAAGGATTAACGGAACATACTATGCGGGAATATACTCATTTGCTTTTGCCCTATCAATAATCGCTTTCTGCATCGCAAAATTTATCACAAGGACTTACCAAGTAACCGATATTTCCGGAGTTTTTTCCGACTATGATTACTTTTTCACCCGCATTTTCACTTGTATTATTTCGGTAATCTCGGTTATATTATTTTGCATTATTAAGAATTATCCTGTTTACAAGTTTTCCGCAATTATTGCATTTACACTTTTAAAGATTATAGAATCATTTTTTGAATCAATATATGCAATAATACAAAAGCATAATTTATTATATAAAGTCGGAATATTAATGACATTAAGGTCAATTCTTAATGTGATTGTATTTTTAATTGCAGATTTAATTACAAAGGATTTTTTAATAGCGTGTGCCGTAGTGATTTTCGCCGATTTATTTTTATTAATATGGTTGATGATTACGGTAAACAATAATATTGATATTAAAGCCTCCTCTTTTAATATTAAAAAAGTTTTTTTGATTTTAAAAATCGGGTTTTGTACATTCACAATAACTGCTTTAAATCTAATTATTGTGAATATTCCTAAATTTGTAATTGACAAATTCGGCAACAATGAACTACAGGCATTATTAGGATATATTATTATTCCGGCATCATTTATGAATCTTGTCAGCCAGTATATTATACATCCCTATCTATTAAAATTGACCGAAACCGTAAAGCTTAATAATTATGCTCAATTATTAACATTGCTCAAACAAATTTTATCTATAATTTCAATAATCGGTGTTTTTGTGATGATAGTGGCTTATATATTGGAAACACCTATTCTTTCCTTTATCTTCAATACCGATTTAAGCCCATATAAATCCACAATGATGTTTATAATAATGGGTTCTGTTTTTTATTCTGTCGAGAGTATCGTTTCGGATATTCTTATCGTATTCAGAAAAACCTTTAAACAAAGCATTATATATTTTGTTTCAACGGTTTTTTCTGTTTGTATATCAATTTTTCTTATAAAAAAATCTTTATTATTCGGTGCCGGAATATCTTTTCTAATCACAATGATTTTTCTTGCCGTACTGCTTTTAATTATGCTGTTTTATTACACGAAACAATTTAAAAAACTTTGGAATAAAAAAGGAGATTAGTTTTGAAAACCTTAGTTATTATACCTGCCTTTAACGAAGAAGAAAACATATTAAATACCGTATCCGAACTAAAGGAAATTTGCCCTGATATTGATTATGTTGTTGTAAATGATTGTTCCTCAGACGATACACTTAAAATTTGCCGAAACAATAGTTTCAATTATATTAATCAATGCAACAATTTAGGTATCGGCGGAACTGTGCAAACAGGATATAAATATGCTCTCAATAACAACTATGACTGTGCGGTACAACTTGACGGAGACGGTCAGCACGACCCTAAATATATTAAATCTCTTATTTCCCATATTGAAGACGGCTCGGCAGATATTGTTATCGGTTCAAGATTTATTAACTGTGAAGGCTTTCAGTCAAGCAATATGCGAAGATTCGGCATTAAATTTTTAAGCCAACTGATAAAAAATGTTTGCGGTGCATCGGTAAAAGATGTAACAAGCGGTTTTCGTGCCGTTAACAAAAAATATATTGAGTATTATTCAAGGAACTATGCCGGTGATTATCCTGAACCCGAAGCCATCGTAAGTGCTGCCATACACGGTGCAAAAATAAAAGAGGTGCCGGTTATTATGCGTGAAAGAAAAGCCGGTGTATCATCAATAAGTCCGATAAATTCGGCATACTATATGTTGAAGGTTTCACTTTGCATTATTTTTGCAAAATTCTTTAACGAATGAGGTAACAACTATGAATCCTATTTTAAGAATTTCACTTTTAATCGGAAGTTTAATCTATTTTGCCTTTGTTATTTATATGGTAAAAAGGAGAAATTTCACATTAAAACATGCATTGATGTGGGTTTTATCAGCAGTAATTCTGCTCATAATTGATATCTTCCCCCAAATTATTTCTTTAATTGCAAGTTTGCTTGGTATAAACACTTGGTCAAATGCAGTTTTTGTTATTATTATTTTCTTTGTCTTAATAATGCTTATATCTATAACCTCAATTATCACGAAACAAAACCGTGAAATTCGAAGACTTATTCAAGAAGTTGCAATATTGCAAAAAGAAAAGGAAAATGTCAAAAAGGATAAATAAGGTTTTTATAATTCTTGTATGTAAAAAAGAAAAAAGAATATTTCCGAAAAAATTTTAATTATTGAAAATTTTTCTTGATTTTTTATGTAATATGTATTATAATACTATTTGTTCGCACGGAGATGTCGCCTAGTCCGGTCGAGGGCGCAC
>DCIE01000055.1:70916-95558 GCA_002315765.1 Ruminococcaceae bacterium UBA1734 | reverse complement strand
CTTCTCCAACCGGAGAAGGCTTTTGGGAAAATATGTTATTATGACCAATCATATTCATTTGATTATAAAGCAGAAAAAAGGCAACAGAATGTCGGGAACGCCACGCCCTACAAAAACTTGCAACTTTCATTATTTTTAGCGTGAATTTTTACGCTATTGCCCTTGACATTAGGTAAATTAAGGAATATAATGTTAGTCGGCTAACAATTTCGGAGGTGAGGACGCTGGAAAACAAATCCATTGGTTTTGAGCTTAGAACCCTTCATATTTTACTTAAAAGGGACTTTGAAAAAAGAAAGCCGAGGGAGCTTGATAATACCTCGGGCGTACACGGTTGGGCAATGGGATATTTTTATGAAAACCGCCACCGTGATATTTTCCAAAAGGATTTTGAAGAACACTTTAATATCCGCCGTTCCACCGCCACTAAAATGCTTCAATTAATGGAGAAAAACGGCTTTATTACCCGACAAAGCGTCGAAAGCGATGCAAGACTGAAAAAAATTGTTATGACCGAAAAGGCTATGGATATGCACAAAAAGGTGCTTTCGAGCCTAACAGAACGAGAGATAATCCTTGAAAAAGGCATAACTCCCCGTGAACTTGAAACCTTTTACAGGGTTTGCGACAAAATAAAGAAAAATTTGGAGGAAAACAATGATTAAGAAACTGGCAAAATGTGTTAGGGAATACAAGCTTCCCGTATTTTTCACACTGTTTTTTATTTTTGCCGAAGCAGCGATTGAAAGTATTATTCCGTACATTACCGCCGAGCTTGTAAACAATATGCAAATCGGAGAAGCAACACTGGGTTATATAATAAAAATCGGTTGCATACTTGTTGCACTTGCGGTTTCTTCTCTTTCCTGCGGCGGTATTGCAGGATACACCTGTGCAAAAGCATCGGCGGGATTTTCTAAAAATCTTCGCCACGATATGTTCTATAACATTCAAAACTTTTCATTTAAAAACATAGACAAGTTTTCATCCTCATCTCTTGTTACAAGAATGACCACCGATGTAAACAATGTTCAAATGTCCTTTATGATGATAATTCGTATAGCACTTAGGGCACCTCTTATGCTTATATTTTCCGTAATTATGGCCTTTAAAATGGGTGGGCTTTTGGCAATAGGTTTTGTCATTATGATTCCTGTTTTAGGCGGCGGACTTATCTTTATTGCGAAGTTTGCCATGCCGGCATTCAGAAGGGTGTTCAAAAAATACGACCGTCTTAACGAATCGGTTGAAGAAAATGTCCGTGGTATGAGGGTTGTAAAAGGATTTTCAAGAGAAGATTACGAGAAAAAGAAATTCAAGGATGCTTCGGAAGATATTTGTGCCGATTTTACAAAAGCCGAAAAAATCGTTTCCCTAAACGGTCCTTTAATGCAGCTTTGCATTTACTTTAATATGATTTTCGTTTTAACCTTTGGCTCTTGGCTTATTATCGGCGGACGAAGCGACCTTGCCATCGGTCATCTTTCATCAATGCTGACCTACGGCTTTCAGGTCTTGATGCAACTTATGATGATTTCCATGATTTATGTTATGCTTACAATGTCTGCCGAATCTGCTAAAAGAATTGCCGAAGTTCTTGACGAAAAGCCCACAATACTAAATCCCGAAAACCCTGTTTTCGAGGTAAAAGACGGCTCTGTTAATTTCAAGAATGTAAACTTCAAGTATTCAAAACACGGCAAGGAGTTTTCCCTTAGGGATGTAAATCTTGAAATTAAATCAGGTATGACCGTAGGCATTATCGGGGGTACCGGCTCGAGCAAATCCACCTTGGTGCAATTAATTCCGAGACTTTACGATTCAACCGAAGGTGAAATAATTGTAGGCGGTGTTAATGTTAAAGACTATGACCTTAATACCCTTCGTGATGCTGTGGGCATGGTTTTGCAAAAAAATCTTCTTTTTGCGGGAACAATTAAGGAAAATCTTCGCTGGGGTAACGAAAATGCCACAGATGAGGAAATTATCGAGGCTTGTAAATTAGCCCAAGCCGATGAATTTGTAAATAGCTTCCCCGATGGCTATGACACCTTTATCGAACAGGGTGGTACTAATGTTTCCGGCGGACAAAAGCAAAGGCTTTGTATTGCCCGTGCTTTACTGAAAAAACCGAAAATTCTTATCCTTGACGACTCCACAAGTGCAGTTGATACCAAAACCGATGCTCTTATCAGGAAAGGTTTTGAGAATTACATCCCCGATACCACAAAAATCATTATTGCCCAGCGTATTTCTTCGGTGGAAAATGCCGATTTAATTCTTGTTATGGATAGCGGCAAAATCGTGGATATGGGCAATCATAGTGAGCTTCTTAAAACAAGCGATATATATAAGGAAGTTTACGAACAACAGGTAAAGGGAGGTAATGACAATGGCTAATCAAAGACTGCCTAAAGGTATGAGCACCGGCAAAAAGATTAACATCAAATCCCTTGTCCGTGTGGTTAAAATGCTTTATTCGTTTTACCCGAGACTTGTTGTAATTACCGGAATTTGCATTCTTGTTTCTTCCTTAGTTTCCTCTATTCCGGCAGTATTTCTTCAAAAAATCACCGCCATTATTGAGGATTTTTGCAAAAACTACAAGGTTTTAAACAGTGATGTATGGGAAATAGCAAGGGCAAAAATCATTCCTCTTATAATTGTCTTGGCATCAATGTATGTTATCTCTATAACTCTTATGACAATTTATTCCCTACTTCTCGCAAAGATTACCCAAGGTTTTCTTTCAAAAATGCGTTGCAAAATGTTCGACACTATGCAAAATCTTCCCGTTAGATATTTTGACCGCAACAAACACGGGGATATTATGAGCCGCTATACCAACGATATTGATACCCTAAGACAACTTATTTCCCAAGCTTTGCCCCATCTTTTACAGTCGGGAATTATTGTAATAACCGTAATGTGCATTATGCTTTGGTACAGTTTTTGGATGACACTTATTGTTTTATGCGGTGTTGTGCTAATGCTCTTTGTTTCCAAGAAAATCGGCGGAGGCAGTGCAAAATACTTTATTCGCCAACAAAAATCCGTTGGTAAAACCGAAGGCTTTATCCAAGAAATGATGAACGGACAAAAGGTTGTTAAGGTTTTCTGCCACGAGGAAAAGTCAAAAGAAGAATTCGACAAGGTAAACGAGGAGGTTTTTAACGACTGCTTTAAAGCCCACGCTTATGCTAACTGTTTGGGACCTATTATTATGAACATAGGCAATATTCTTTATGTTTTTTGCGCTGTTGTAGGCGGTATTTTGCTTTTTGAAAAGGTGCCTAATGTAGGTATCTGCTCAATATTTACCGGCGTTAATGTTCTTACCGTTTCCATAATTGTTCCTTTTCTTAATATGACAAAACAATTTACCGGAAACTTAAATCAGGTATCTCAGCAAATCAACTCGATTGCTATGGCTTTAGCAGGTGCCGAAAGAATTTTTGAACTTATGGATGAATCCGCCGAGGACGACAATGGTTATGTTACCCTTGTAAATGCAAAAATCCAAGACGGAAATATAACCGAAACCGACGAAAGAACCGGAAAATGGGCTTGGAAACATCCTCACAATGACGGCACAACCACCTACACTGCTCTGACAGGAGATGTGGTAATGAAAAATGTTGACTTCTCCTATGTTGAAGGAAAACAGGTGCTTAGCGATGTTTCGGTTTATGCAAAACCGGGACAAAAGGTTGCTTTTGTAGGTGCTACCGGAGCCGGAAAGACTACCATAACAAATCTTATTAACCGTTTCTACGATATCGAGGACGGAAAAATAAGATACGACGGAATTAATATCAATAAGATTAAAAAGTCGGATTTACGCCGTTCTTTAGGTATCGTATTACAGGAAACAAACCTGTTTTCCGGAACTGTAATGGATAATATCAGATACGGAAGACTTAACGCTACAAACGATGAATGTATCGCCGCCGCAAAACTTGCCGGTGCTGATGATTTTATCACAAGACTTCCCGACGGATACGACACAATGCTTAACAACAACGGTTCCAACCTTTCCCAAGGTCAAAGGCAGTTAATTTCCATTGCCCGTGCCGCTGTTGCCGACCCTCCGGTTATGATTCTTGATGAGGCAACCTCCTCTATCGATACCCGTACCGAAGCCATCGTACAACGAGGTATGGATAAGCTTATGGAGGGCAGAACGGTATTTGTTATTGCCCATAGGCTTTCCACCGTTATGAACTCCGATGTAATTATGGTGCTTGATAAGGGTAAGATTATAGAACGGGGAAGCCACCAAGAGCTTATAGCTCAAAAAGGCACATATTACCAACTTTATACCGGCGCATTTGAGCTTGAATAGATTAATAGTATGTATTAAAAACCACGGACCGTCTAAGGACAATCCGTGGTTTTTTTACTGTTGTGATATTTACATTTGCTATTTTTAATTTATCTTTTCCGAATTTGACAAAAAACCCATCTTAATAAGTTAGCATAAACTACCTATATAGTATATTTGTCTGCCTAATTTTTCGGTCTTAGCTTGTACCTTTTCGATATCAACTTCTCCTGTTGTTGAACCTATATAGCTGATTGTTGTATCAACAATAACATATCCTCCGGTGCATGGAACGCTGTAATAAACGGCTGATTTTGTTTTGCTAAACCATGCTTCGGCATATCCGTCAATATATCCGCCATATGAATTTGTTGCCTTGTACCACAAATAGAATTTCGTTCCATATCTTGACGAAGCTTTAGACTTTCCGTCAGCTATATCTACTATTAAAGCGTTGTTTTTATAAAACATATTATTAACTGTATAACTCGATGGATTTTTTAAATAATTATAAACAATAAGTTCAGTTCGAGCACCAATATCATAAATATCAGCAGCCTTTTTAACCGTTATCTTGCAGGTTGTTTTATAAGTTTTTCCTTTGTAGCTTATAGACGCTGTAATAGTTGCCGTTCCGTCTTTTATACCCTTTACTGTTCCTCCGCTGACAGTCGCAACCTTGGTATTACTTGACTTCCAAGTAATCTTTGAATTTGCAGGCAGTTTAGTTGCGGTTAATTTTATGCTTTCGCCTTTCAATAAGGTTGCGGATTTTTTATTCAACTTAATGTACGGATTAGAAACCGTAACTTTCACTTTTTGAGAGAATTTGCCGGAGGTTACGGTTATTGTTACGGTGCCTTTTTTTATAGCTGTTATCTTTCCTTTTGTATTTACTGTGGCTACCTTTGAATTTGAAGATTTATATGTAACCTTTGAAGAACTCTTGGTTGATAACTGTGATGTTTGTCCAAACAGCAAGGACACCGATGTTTTATTAACTTTCGGTTTTATTGTAAAGTTAAGGGTTTTTGTGCCGGAATAATTACCCTTAAATACAATCTTAACCTTACCGGTTCCTATTTTTTTGTTATTTGAATAGGAAACAGAGTAGTTTTTAGTGCTGATTACTTTTCCCTTGGCATCGGTAATCTTTAATGTTGGTTTAATCGCCTTTCCGTTATAATAAACTACTGTACTTGAAAGCTTAAATGTTTTCGGCATGCTTGCAAATTATACATTCGTACCAGTGATTTGTACCATCCTTTGACCAGGTTACAGCATATTGATGCTTTATAGTTCTTACATATCCACAAGTATTACAGGTAGTATCACAAGCATTATCAAAAACATGTGGTTCTTTATTATATTCATTAGAACAAATTTCACATTTATACCAATGGTTTGTTTCATCGTTGGACCATGTTGTTTGATTATCGTGAGGCGCCGTTCTAATATATCCGCAAGTATTACATGATTCGTCGCAACTGTCGGTATAATTATGAAATAATATATCAGTTTCATATCCGCATACTGAACATTTATGCCAATGTTTTGTATCATTTTTTGACCATATAGTTTCATAATTATGTGTTGTTGCCCTAACATTTCCACAAATATTACAGGTAGTGTCACAAGCATTATCATAAACATGAGGATTCACCGTTCTCACATACCCACATTCATTACAAGTGGTATCACATGCATTATCATAAATATGAGGTCCTACATTTCTAATATATCCACAAGTATTACAAGTTATATCACAGGCATTATCGTAAATATGATTCCCACTATCTTTCTTTGCGTGACAAACCGAACATTCGTACCAGTGATTTGTTGAATTACTTGACCATGCCGATTGATATGTGTGAGTTATCGTTCTTATACAGCCACATACATTGCAAGTTGTGTCGCATGTATTGTCATAAATATGATTAGAAGCGTCTTTCTTTAGATGGCATGAAGAACATTCGTGCCAATGATTGGTTTCGTCTTTTGACCAATAAGTTTGCATATAATGAGCCGGGACTCTTGTTTCGTTACAAATATTACAAGTGCTATCGCAGTCATCATCATACTTATGATAGTATCTGGCGACTTTCGAAAGGCTTGCATCGGTAAAATGTATATTATTCCATTGTTCTTCTGTGCCGCAATAATAAATACTATTTAATGATTTGCAAGATTCAAGCAGGTAATCTCCTATTTCATTAATACTATTAGGAAAACAAGTATACTTTAGATTCGGGCAACTAAAAAACGCTCCTTTTTCAATCTTCGTTATTCCGTTTGGTATTATTACACTTTCAAACTGACTGTTTTGAAAAGCAAATTCTCCTATGGTAGTCACGCTACCGTCGCAAGGTATGACGCTATTTTTGCAACCTAAAACTAATTTTTTATCAGCGGTATTAATTATGCAGTTTCCAACACTATGAAATGTTGGTCCTTCCTGATTAAGACTAACCGTTTCAAGTGTGGCAATGTTAAAACTATATCGTTCAATATGTTTTAGACCGCTAGACAAATAAAGGTGCTTAATAGGACATGGATAAAAAGCGGCACTTTGAATTCCCTCGATTTTATTTCCCATTGTAACTTCTTCAAGAGAAGTGCAATCACTAAATGTACAATTCAACCATGTAAGTTCACTTGGAAGAATTATTTTTTTAAGTGACTTGCACCCTTGAAATGCAGCAATACCAATACTCTTAACATTATCGCCAAAGGTTACATCCTTAAGAGAAGTACAGTTATAAAAGGCTCTTTCGCCTATACTAACAACAGAATCCGGAATATCTATTGATTCCAACAACGAACATCCGGCAAATGCCGTTGTAAAAAACGGAGGACTGTGAATTATTTTTGTGTTTGGATGAATTTCACAAGATGTAATATCAGTATTGACTGCCCGCACCAACACCAAATATGGATTTTCTTCATTGCCTAAATATTTCGCATTATCATAAATATTGTATTCAAGCTTTGATCTATCTAAGCAATCGCCAAACCCAGATATAGTATTTGGTATTGAAATAGTTTTTAAATTTTCACAAAAACATAGAACACATTCACCCACATATGTTATACCTTCATTAAAAACAATTCTTGAAATATTTTTCTGATATTTTTCCCACGGAGGACGACCTGCATTGGAATATGAATTAATACTTCCTGTACCGGTGAATGTAAGCGTACCATTATAATATCTCCATTGTACTGTTGAACCACACCAGCCTTCTGTGATTGAATATGCCGAAAAGCTAAGCATTGAAAACGGGTTCAAAACCACAGCAAAAACCAGTATAAATGATACTAAGCTTGCCAATAATTTTTTCTTCATAACTTTTCTCCTTCATTATTCCTAACATTTCGTAACAAACTGTTACAAAATTATTGTAACAAATTGTTATAATAAAGTCAAGTGAGTTGAGGAGAAAATGTATGAAATCACAAAAGCTTAGTAATCCCAATGCATTAATAGGGCTGAAAATGCTTAGGAAAGCACGAAATCTAAATCAACAAAAAGTAGCCATGGATTTGAATATCAGCCGTGAATCATTATCGTATTATGAAACAGGAAAGCGCAATCCCGATATTCAAATGCTGAAAAACCTGTCGGCTTATTTTAATAAATCAATAGATTATATTATAAACGGAAAAGAATTTATCGAGTGAAAAACCACGGACCGTCTAAGGACAATCCGTGGTTTTATTTTTTTGTTTTTTATTCAACTATTGACTTGCCTGTCATTTCGGTGGGTTGTTCAAGACCCAAAAGTTTAATGATAGTTGGTGAAATATCGCAAAGTTTTCCGCCTTTTCTAAGCTTAACATCCTTACCGATTACTGCAAAAGGAACGGGATTTGTGGTGTGAGCAGTAAAGGGTGAGCCGTCAACATCAAGCATTCTGTCGGCATTACCGTGGTCGGCTGTAAGAAGCATTATGCCACCCATTTTGCGAACGGAATCCTCCACTCTGCCAACACAGGTATCGACAGTTTCAACTGCTGCCTTTGCGGCACCGAACACACCGGTATGACCAACCATATCGCAGTTTGCAAAGTTTAGAATTACAACATCGTATTTACCGCTTTCAATGGCCTCGCAAACCTTATCGCAAACCTCGTTTGCACTCATTTCGGGCTGTAAATCATAGGTTGCAACCTTTGGAGAATTAACAAGTATTCTGTCCTCTCCCTCAAACATAACCTCTCTGCCGCCGTTAAAGAAGAATGTTACATGGGCATACTTCTCGGTTTCGGCGATACGAAGCTGGGTAAGTCCCTTATTTGCCAAAAATTCACCTAAAGTATTGTTAAGGGATTCAGGCTTAAAAGCAACCTCAACATTAGGCATTGAAGCATCATACTGAGTCATACAAACATAGGTTACATCCTGTCTGCCACCCTTTCTTTCAAAGCCCGTGAAATCATCATCCACAAAGGTGCGGGTGATTTCTCTTGCTCTGTCGGGACGGAAGTTGAAGAAAATAACGCTATCTCCGGATTTAATTCTCTCGGTACCCTCAACAACAGTCGGAAGAACGAACTCATCGGTTAGGAATTTACCTTCCTCATCTTTAACGGTATAAGACTCTCTAACCGCCTTTGAGGCATCATTTGTAATAATTCCCTCGCCGTAAACAAGAGCAGCATAAGCCTTGCCCACTCTTTCCCAACGGTTATCTCTATCCATTCCGTAAAATCTTCCCATAACCGTAGCGATTTTACCGCAACCGATTTTATCGAGTTCTCGGTTTAATTCGTCAATAAAGTCGGCAGCCGAAGAAGGAGGTACATCACGACCGTCTAAAAGTCCGTGGATAAATACCTTTTCTACACCCTTTTGTTTAGCCAGTCTTACCAAAGCATAAAGGTGGGTATTATGAGAGTGAACACCGCCGTTGGACAAAAGTCCCATAAGGTGTAATGCGCTACCGTTTTTCTTTACATTGTCAATAGCCTTTAAAAACGCCTCATTCTCGAAGAAATCACCGTCTTCAATAGACTTTGTAATACGGGTTAGTTCCTGATATACAACCCTACCGGCACCGATATTTGTATGTCCTACCTCGCTATTACCCATTTGTCCGTCAGGAAGACCTACATCAAGTCCCGAAGCGCCGATTTCGGTTACGGCACAGGTTTTAAAAATATTGTCAAGACGGGGAGTTGATGCTGAAAAAATAGCATTACCGTTTGTTTCGGCATTAATTCCAAAACCGTCCATTATGGTTAAAACAATAGGTTTTTTCATTAGGTTCTCCTTATTTATTTGCGGCCTTAACTATAACCGAGAAATCCTCAGCCTTAAGAGAAGCTCCGCCGATTAAACCGCCGTCAACATTAACCTTCGAAAGAAGCTCATCGGCATTCTTCGGATTCATGGAACCACCGTACTGAATTGTAACGGTTTCGGCAACATCCTTGCCATAAACTTCTGCAATAGCCTCACGAACAAAGCCGTTTCCTTCGTCAGCCTGGTCGGCAGTAGCGGTAACACCTGTACCGATTGCCCATACCGGCTCATAAGCGATAACAACATTCTTAAGTTCTTCGGCTGTTACATTAGTAAGAGCCATCTTTGTTTGATATTTAAGTAGTGTTTCGGTATAGCCCAGTTCTCTTTGTTCAAGGGTTTCACCAACGCAAACAATCGGCTTTAAACCGCCCTTTAATGCGGCAAGTGTACGAAGATTAACCGTCTGGTCGGTTTCACCGAAATACTGTCTTCTCTCGCTGTGTCCTACAACGACATATTCAACGCCGCATTCCTTAAGCATATTTGCGCTAACTTCGCCTGTATATGCGCCGGACTCTTTAAAATGTACATTTTCTGCACCGATTTTAATGTTTGTTCCCTTACTTGCCTCAATAGCAGCGGCAATATCTACGAAAGGAACGCAAAGAACAACTCCGCAATCGGCATCCTTAACAAGTTCTTTCATTTCGCCGATTAAAGCGGTTGTTTCGCTTGGGGTTTTGTTCATTTTCCAGTTTCCTGCAATAATTGTCTGTCTTTTTGCCTTATTCATAATCTTTTATACTCCTATCATACACAAATTTCGGCGGTATTAAACCGCCGAAAGATTTTTAATTTTATTACTTATCGTTAAGTGCTGCAATACCGGGAAGTTCTTTACCCTCAAGGAATTCAAGGGAAGCACCGCCACCTGTGGAAATATGAGTCATCTTGTCGCCGAAGCCTAAAGTGTTTGCAGCAGCGGCAGAATCACCACCGCCGATAACCGTAACGGCAGAAGAATCGGCAAGAGCCTTAGCAACAGCAAAGGTGCCTTTAGCAAGAGTCGGATTCTCAAATACGCCCATAGGTCCGTTCCATACAACGGTCTTGGCATTCATAACCTCGTTTGCGAAAAGTTCGGCAGACTTAGGTCCGATATCAAGGCTCATCATATCAGCAGGAATTTTATCAGCATCTACAATAGTAGTTTCGATTTCAGCATCAATGGGGTCCGGGAAATCTTTAGCTACAGTGCAGTCAACCGGAAGAAGGATTTTAACTCCCTTTTCCTCAGCCTTTTTAAGCATATCTTTGCAGTAATCAACCTTTTCACTGTCAAAAAGAGAAGTGCCTATTCCGTAACCCTTTGCAGCAAGGAAAGTATAAGCCATACCTCCGCCGATAATAAGGGTATCAGCCTTGTTTAAAAGGTTCTCAATAACGGTAAGCTTATCAGCAACCTTAGCGCCGCCTAAAATAGTAACAAAAGGACGAGTCGGATTATCAACGGCACTACCTAAATACTTAAGTTCCTTACCGATAAGATAACCTGCAACAGCCTCTTTTACATAGGATACAACGCCTACAGTAGAGCAATGTGCTCTATGGGCGGTACCGAAAGCATCATTTACGAAAACATCAGCCAAAGAGCCGAGTTCAGCGGAAAATGCCTCAACATTTTTGGTTTCTTCTGCACGGTAACGAGTGTTCTGTAAAAGAACAACATCACCGTCATTCATAGCGGCAACTGCCTTCTTTGCATTTTCGCCGACAACATTATCGTCAGCGGCAAAAACAACATCTTTTCCCAAGAGCTCGGAAAGACGAACTGCAACAGGAGCCAAGGAAAGCTCAGGCTTTGGTTCACCCTTAGGCTTACCAAGGTGAGAGCAAAGGATAACCTTTCCACCATCGGCAATTAATTTTTTAATGGTTGGTAATGCGGCAACGATACGGTTCTCGTCAGTAATAACACCGTTCTTAAGAGGAACGTTAAAATCGCAACGAACAAGGACACGCTGTCCCTTTACATTAATATCGTCAACCGTTTTTTTGTTAAGAGCATTCATAGAACTACATCCTTTCAATATTGTTAAAATGTTCACACACAATTATTTTACCACAAAAATTGTATTTTTCAACATTTTTTTATAATTTATATGTCTAAATTAAAATCTTCCGGGGAATAGTTGTCCGAAGGGGCTTTTTGGGTGGGATTTCGTTTTAAAACATCGTATTTAAAATGCCTACAACAGTCCCTCTTGTCGCATACTCCGTGCTTACGGCAAAACACATCCTGATTAAAGGGGGATTTTTCCCCGAAAACGCAACAACTGCAACTTTTATTTTCCTTAACATTAAAAAATTTTCTCTTCATACTATCACCCATACTATTGTAACAAATCATCTCTCAAATTTCCACCATTATTTTTACTCTCCAAGGAAAATATCAACACGGCAATCATCACAAAAAGTGCCACGGTAAGAGAGATATTTGAAGTTGTAATATTAAAAGTAATTTCACCGTTTCGGGAAATTGCAGGTGCTACGACCGAAAAAATCCTTATTAAGCAAAAACAAATAAATCCCGACAACATTCCGCAAAAAAGCCTTGAAAGACAAAACCTTTTTATATTTACACCCGCATCTTTTGAAACGGCAATCACCTGAAGCCACACACTAATACCTGAAAAGCCAAGCAAAAACGCCGTAAAATATATGTTTTTTACACCCTTAACTGCCCAAGAAATTTCCAATAAATATGCAATAAAATCAAGGCTTTTTATTTGGTATAAAAGTCCGTTTGCACAAAAGAAAAACACCGTAAATCCGCAAATTGTCATCATACTTTTACTGCAATCGGTAACAGCCGTACAAAAAATCTCCCCAATATTTTTTTCACAGCCCAAAAAAGATTTTTTATTCTCCTTTTCGGTAAAGTTTCTTAAAACAATCGCCAAAGTAATTGATGATAAAACCTGCGAAACAAATAAAATTATACCGATTTCCAAGGAGCCGTACACACCGTAACCCACAGCCGATATTACAAATCCTGCCCCTGCATTAACCGAGTAACACTGCATTATTCTTGCATTTTTCTCTGATATTTCTCCACGCAAATAAGCACTGTTTATCATTTTTGCCCCCACAGGATAACCCGAAAACAGGGATAAAATAAAAATGAGTGTTTCCTTGTCCGAAAGTCCGAAGAAAAATTTTCCCATTTTGTCGAAAAACGGCATTTTAATATTATTTAGTATCGCCGTAATTACCGAAACACAAATCATTATGGGAAAAAGCGAAGGAATAAGCACTGCCGAGCAAAATATAAGTCCCTCTTTGGCATTTTTAATACATATCTCCGAAAAACTCACTATTATTATGGAAAGCCCGGAAAATATTATAACAAATAAAATTTTAAAAATTTTGTTTTTCATACCAATCACCCAAATAATTCTATGATTAACGAATTATTAAAATACTTTTGTCATAAATATTAAACATACTGAAAGGTATGTGATAGGGTTGAAAAAAGAGTTTAAGTTTGTTTCGGGAAAGGAAAAGGAAAAAATTAACCTTTTCGGCAAAAGTGAAGAAGAAATACTGTCAGAGGTTCGAATGGAAATAACATCAAACACGGAATTTACTCTTGAGGGCTGTATGGGGGTTTTGGAATTTACGCAAAATTACATTAAGCTTAACTTAAAAAAAGGTAACATAACCCTTTGCGGGAAAAACCTCGATATAAATGGTTTTGAGCAAGATTCCATAACGGTAAAAGGAATTATAGACAGCATTGAATTTTGTATTTCGGAGAGAAAAAATGTTTAGTATTTCGGATAATTTTTGGGGGAATGTTGAAATAAGGCTTAAAGGAGAAAACATAGAAAAGTTCTTTAACCAAGCCGCCAAAAAAAGAGTAATAATAAAGAATTTAAGATATAAAAACAAATTTATTTACGGCTTCGTAACTCCGAAAGGCTTTAAAAAACTGCCCTCTTGTCGAAGGGGAACGGAAGTTGGTATTAAAATTGTTAAAAAAAGTGGGCTTTGTTTTTCTTTAAACCGTATGAAACGGCATAAAGGATTTGTTGTAGGAATTGCGATTTTCTTCTTGATTTTAAAGGTAATGTCCTTGTTTGTTTGGAACATACAGGTATCCTGCAAAGATAAAACGGACACAAATAAAGTCCTTTCTATATGCAAGGAACAAGGCATAAGCATAGGCGCTTATACAAAGGGTATAGAAAAAGAAAAAACGGTACAAAAACTGCTTTTATTATGCAACGATTTAACCTGGTGTTCCATAAATAACGAGGGCTGTTATATTACGGTTAATGTGGTAAAATCCGCTAACCCCAAGGAGGAAAATGCGCCTTCAAATATTGTGGCATCGGCTGACGGAATAATTAAAAAAATAGATGTTTCCTCCGGCGAAACAATTGTTGCCGTAGGTGATGCAGTAAAAAAAGGCGATGTTTTGGTATCCGGTGTTTTTCAAAACAATACCGGCATACATAAGGTCCGTTCAAAGGGGATTATAACGGCACAAACCACAAGAGTTTTTACTCAAAAGGAGTATTTAAGGCGAAAGAAATCGGTTACCAAGGAAATAAAAACCAGAAGCGTAATAACATTTTTCTTCCTCAAAATACCCTTATACTTAGGCAGTATAAAAGAAAACTATACATACAAAACAAGTATAAAATCACTATCATTTTTAGGCAAACCTTTGCCTATTTCAAAAAACACTACCACCTTTTATATTAAAAAAACCGTAAACATAAACAGCACACCAAAAGCAGTGGAAAAACTGCTGATTGATAGAATAGAAAAAGAAATTATTGCCACGGGAATTAAGAATTATAAAGAAGTAGACCTAAAAACCGCAGAAACAAATAATGCACTGACAGTTTCAAAAACCGTCAGTGCATACGAAAATATTGTATCGGAAGAAAAGATAAATTAAAGCAAAAATTAAAGGACTACCGATTGGTAGTCCTTTGTGTTGGCATCTACTTATCTTCCCGGGCAGCTGCCCGCCAAGTATTTTCAGCGCAAGTAAGCTTAACTTCTGTGTTCGGAATGGGAACAGGTGGACCCTTACCGCAATCAACACCAACTATTTTGTCGCCTCTTGACGACAAAAAGAATTATATCATAACCGTGTATGTTTGTCAACACTTTTTTTAAAAATTTTTATTTTTTTTAAAAGTTTCTTCTATGCAATCTCTGACACAGGAGGAAAACCAACAGAATAATGCCTCGCCCAGCTCTTGAAAAATCGGGTCGCCGTCGTGAGAACAAAGCATTGCAAAGGTTTGCCCCATTCTTCTTTCAACCTCTCGTTCTCGCCGATAAGCCAAATAATAGAAAGAAAACGAACCGGTATCGCAAGAAGATTTGTAAAGCTCTATTGATTGTGCTTTAATCGTGTCAAGAAAACTCTTTTGAGCAAAGCCGATTAAAGTGTCATCGTTTATATACTGTTCAAAGCCTATTGTGGCGGTAAACGACAGCAAAATCTTTCGCTGGGCAATTAAAACTGCGTTTTCGGGGGTATCATCGTTTTGACTTTCCACATCGGCAATAAAAATTTCGGCAACCTTTTTGCCTATTTCTTTTGCCTTTTTGGACAACTCGCCATTTACAGAAATTTCGCCCTGCTCTTTTTGCCTATTGAGTTTTATATCCTCTGAGGGTTTATTACCTGCAATCTTAATATCATCATCATTCATCATGGTTTTCACCTACCTTAAATTAATTTATGTCTTTAATCTTTAAGTTGTTTTAGTGCCTGTGCCAACTGGTCGGGACAGGATGTGCTTTTAAATCCGCACTTAATTCCCTCCAGTTTATTAATAACATCTTCAACCTTCATTCCCTTAACAAGAGAACCGATGCCCTTTAGGTTGCCGTTACAGCCGCCCACAAATTCGGCGCCTAAGACAATCCCATCTTCAATCTCAATATTTATGCTTCTTGAGCAAACACCCTTTGTAGTATAGGTATAGGTCATTGCTTTTATGCTCCTTATCTTTCTTTAAACTTGTTACTTCTTACAGGATGACGGAGTTTTCTAAGTGCCTTTGCTTCAATTTGTCTTATTCGTTCTCTTGTAACATTAAACTCGGTGCCCACTTCTTCCAAGGTATGGCATCTTCCGTCTTTTAATCCGAAACGAAGCCTGATAACATCTTCTTCTCGTTGAGTAAGGCTGTGAAGAACGGCATCAATATCCTCATTTGTAATGGTTTTAAGCGCCGCATCATCGGGAGCCAAGGCTTCTTCATCACGGATAAAGTCCATTAGTCTTGAGTCTTCCTCGGGACCTATGGGTGTTTCCATAGAAACAGGCTCTTGAGCAACTCGCATTATTTCTCTTACTCTCTCAACCGACAAGCCCATCTTCTCGGCAATAAGCTCTTCGCTGGGCTCGTAACCGTTTTCGTGGAGAAGTTGGCTTTGGATTTTCTTAAGGCGATTAATGGTTTCAACCATATGAACCGGAATACGGATTGTTCTTGCTTGGTCGGCTATTGCACGGGTAATTGCCTGTCTAATCCACCAAGTAGCATAGGTGGAAAATTTGAAACCTTTAGTATAGTCAAACTTGTCAACTGCCTTAATAAGTCCTACATTTCCCTCTTGAATAAGGTCAAGAAAATACATTCCTCTGCCCACATATCTTTTTGCTATGCTGACAACAAGTCTAAGGTTGGCCTCGGTCAGACGGCGTTTCGCATATTCGTCTCCCTCGGAAATCTTAATAGCAAGGTTTACTTCCTCGTCGGAAGAAAGTAGGGGCACACGGCCGATTTCTCTTAAATAAACCTTAACCGGGTCATCAAGAGACATTGTTCTGAAGGTCTCGTCATCCTCTAAGTTTTCAATGTCTACCTCTTCTATTTGCAAATCATCTTCGCTTGGTTCCTCATCGGAATCAAGGTCAAGAATAGGAGGTTCCTCGAAAAGCTCGTCCAAATCCTCCGGAGCATTCTCGATGTCGTCAATGCTGTCCTTTTTGTCCTCAAACTCATCATAATCCATTTCTGCATTATTTTCGACAGAATTCATTTCCAATTCCTTCTTTTTCATCTTCTCCACCATAACTTTCTATTAATATTTAAGCACATTTTACCGTGCTAATTCCCCTTTTGTTTTTGTTCTATAAGCTTTTGCATATTTAATGCCCAATCCTCGTTTGACAAGGAGGATTGCATTTCTATTTTCAGCCTTTCATCATCTAAAACCTTCATAGAATCTTTAAGGACCGAAAGAGGATTTTTTTGCACACTATCGCTGTTTATAAGCGATACCAAAAAACTTAACTCCCGTGTGTCAAGCTTCTCGCCGAAATATGAAATATCCGGCATACAGTCGTTTAAAAGACATTCGTAAATAAGGGAATACATCCGTCTGTTAAAGGCCGTAATTAATTTGTCGGGCTCTAATTTTTCCTTAACCTCCGGGAAAAAATCGGGATTTTTTAAAAGCACCGTCATAATTGCTTCCTCGGCGACACAGGCGCCCGGATATTTTCGTCTTTCGGGATTTATATCGTTACTGTTAAACTTAGGTTTAATAATATCGGATATTTCTTTTTTCTTTTGAGCTTTTATCCGTTTTTTCCTAAGTTCGTCAACCCTCAAGGACAAAGAACTCTTGGAAACACCGTACTTTTCCGACAATCTACCTAAATATAAATCTCTTGTTAAGACATCGTTGGACTCGGCGATTATCTCGGTGGCTTTGGTTAAATATTTAAGCCTACCATCATCGCTGTCGATATCAATATCCTTTACAGCCACAAGAAGCTTATACTCTATTTCGCTTTTTGCTCCATCCAAAAGTGCTTCAAATCTATCCTTGCCGTTTTTCTTAATAAACTCGTCCGGGTCTTTTCCGTCGGGAACCGAGACAACACTTACATTAAGCCCTGTGTTTTTAAGAATTTCCCCTGCTCTTTTTACTGCCTTTTGCCCTGCGGCATCGGAGTCAAGAGTAAGGACAATTTCCTTTGTGTATCTTGAAATAAGATTGGCTTGTTCCATTGTAAATGATGTACCAAGGGCGGCAACGGTATTTTGAAATCCCGCCTGATGAAGGGAAACTACATCCATATTGCCCTCAACCAAAATTATTCTTTCATCGCAGTGATTTTTTGCAAAATTCATACCGAAAAGATTTTCGCTTTTTTTATAAACCGGAGTATCGGAGGTATTAACATACTTTCCGCCCTCTTTATCTTCTCCCGGCATAGCACGACCGCTGAAGCCGATGACCTTGCCCCTTATATTTATAATAGGAAACATAACCCTTTTTCTGAAACGGTCGTAATAACTGCCTTTTTGGCTTTTGCCCACAACATTTGCCGAAATCATTTCCGAAACAGTATAGCCTTTTTCTTTTAAAAACTTCAGCAAACTATCCCAAGAATCCGGTGCGGCGCCAAGCCCGAAATGCTTTATAGTAGAGATACTAAGCCCCCTGCCAACCAAATAATCAAGAGCCCACTTTCCGTCCTGAGACATTAAATACTCGTGGTAAAATCTTGCCGTATCACGGTTGATTGCGTAAATTGTATCCTTTAATCTCGACATAGAATCGTCATAGCCGTTTTCGGGTAAATTAACACCGCTTTTTTCGGCAAGAAACTTTATTGCCTCAACATAATCGAGATTTTCGATAAGTTTTGTAAAGGTGAAAACATCTCCGCCTACACCGCAACCGTAACAGTAAAAAGAGCCGCTTTCGGGATATACGGTAAAGGATGGAGTTTTCTCGCCGTGGAACGGACAAAGACCTACAAGGTTTTTGCCCCTTCTTTTTAAATTGACATAGGGAGAAATAACCTGCTCTATATCGTTTTTGTACTTTATTTCGTTTATTATTTCCTCAGGTATAGCCAAGTTTTTCACCCCCTTATAAATATTTATTTTGTTAGAAAAGTGTCCAAAACTTCGGGACAAAAATATTGTTATAACAACTAACCGCAAACTGGTCGGTCATACTTGCAATATAGTCCGTAACGGCTCTTTCCACCGACTCTTGCCTTGCTATTTGCTGAAAATCGTAAGGCAATTTATTTACATTATAAGAAAAGTTTTTATAAAGTCCCTCAACAAGACCGAAAACCTTGCTTTCTTCGGATTTTGCCTTTGGATTTCTATAAACGCTTTGGAATAAAAACTCGTGAAGCATATTATAGTATTTATCGGTTTGAAAATCCATTTTTATCTCGCCGTTTTCCGAGTTTTCCACTACCGACTTTACAAGAGTATCTATTCTTTCGCTTTTCTCGTGTCCCAAAGCATTTGTTATTTCCTTTGGAATATCCGACTCGCTTATTATGTCGGCTCTTATAGAATCGTCAATATCGTGGTTAATATATGCTATTCTATCGGAAAATCTGACAACCTTTCCCTCGGCAGTTTCGGGCCATTCGTCCTTTGTATGGTGCAAAATTCCGTTTAAAACTTCGTATGTAAGGTTAAGTCCTTTTCCGCCGTTTTCGAGCTTCTCGCAAACCCTGACACTTTGTTCAAAATGGGTAAATCCCAAATCGTTTAGGTCGTTAAGCGCCCTCTCTCCGGCATGACCGAATGGAGTATGACCTAAATCATGGCCTAAAGCAATAGCTTCGGTTAAGTCCTCGTTCAGCCTTAATGCCCTTGCAATGGTTCGGGCTATTTGTGCCACCTCAAGAGTATGGGTAAGTCTTGTTCTGTAATGGTCGGACTCGGGAGAAATGAAAACCTGCGTTTTGTGCTTTAGGCGCCTAAATGCTTTACAGTGGATAATCCTATCCCTGTCCCTTTGAAATTCGGTTCGCAGTTCGCATTTTTCTTCCGGCTTTGCCCTGCCCTTTGTCTCCGTACTTTTAATACCGTAGGGACCTATTATTAAGTTTTCCAGTTCCTCGCTTCTTTCTCTCACGGTTGACACAAACTCACCACCTAAAAACTCACTCTAATATATATATTCGCAAAAAAACATAAAACTCCTTTATTTTTTCGCAAAAATCGGCAAAATTTTTTTCGTTACAAACTCCGCTTTTAGTTTTGCCGAAGAAATTTCGCATAATTTTTTGTGAAAATCTTGGGTTTTATCGCAAACAAGGGAAAATTCTATTCTCACATCTTGGGAGAACTCGGTGTTTTCTATAAGGGCATCAAATTCTTTTAACAAATTTGTAATTTTGCCCTGTTCGCTATAGGGCATAACAATACAAAAACTATCACATTCCATCATGGTAACCGGTTTTGCATTATTAACAGCCTCTTTTGCCGAGGTGGAATATGCTCTTACAAGTCCCCCGGTACCCAAAAGAATACCGCCGAAATACCTTGTAACTACAAGCAACGCATCGGTTATTCCGCTAAAAGACAGCACATCAAGTATGGGCTTTGCCGCCGTTCCGTGAGGTTCGCCGTCATCTGAAAATCTTGTTGTATTATCCTTTAAAATATACGCATAAACATTATGTCTTGCATCCCAATACTTGCTTTTATGCTCCTTTAAAATAGTAGCTGCCTCATCTTCGGTTTTGCAGGGATAAAGAGTGGCAATAAATCTTGAATGTTTTTCGCTGTATTCACCGGTGGATATTTCACTTATTGTAATATAATCTCCCATACTTCCCCTCTTTTCGCTACCCTTTCAGTTTAAAAAAACCGCAACCGCAAAAATATATGCGGTGGCGGTTTGCTTTAATTATTTGTCTTCCATACCAAAGCGCTTTTTGAATCTATCAACACGGCCGCCGGTATCAACCAACTTCTGTTTGCCGGTAAAGAAAGGATGGCACTTTGAACAAATGTCCAAACGAATGTCTTTCTTTGTTGAACGGGTTTCAAATTCAGCACCGCAAGCACACTTAACGGTTACCTTTTCATATTCAGGATGAATTCCTTGTTTCATTTCCAAGTCACTCCTTTCAAATTCTCATTAACATTATGATTTTATCACAGCTTTTCTAAAAAAGCAAGAAAAATTTTATTGGGCGGTGAAAACTACCTCTTCGTCCTCAGCAACCTCGGGGAGAATCTCCTCGGGAGGATTGATAGCATCAACCTTCATACCTGTACCGGCAGGGATAAGCTGACCGATAATAACATTTTCCTTAAGACCGAACAACGGGTCTTCCTTGCCCTTGATTGCGGCTTCGGTAAGAACTCTTGTAGTCTCCTGGAAGGAAGCGGCAGACATAAACGACTCGGTGGCAAGGGAAGCCTTGGTAATACCAAGCAATGTAGACTGATAAGTTGCCTTATTAAGTCCTTCTTCTCCGGCTGCAATACGAGCATCAATCTTGTCGTTTGCGTCTTTAATTTCCTTGTATTCGTAGCTGACATTCTGAATAAGTTCGGTATTGCCGGAATCGGTAATGCGAAGCTTTCTCATCATCTGACGAACAATAACCTCAATGTGCTTATCGTTGATATCAACACCCTGTGTACGGTAAGCATTTTGAATTTCGGAAATAATATAATTCTGTACGGCTTCCGGTCCTTGTGCTTCCAAAACATCCTGCGGATATTTAGCACCCGGTACTAACGGAGTTCCGGCATCAACATAATCGCCGTCATTAACAAGTGTACGAACACCGTAAGGAATAGCGATTTTCTCCTCTTCCATAGTTTCTTCATTGTTAATGTAGATTACATTGCTCTTCTTTTCTTCCACAATGCGAACACGACCGGAAATCTTGGCGATAAGTCCGCAATGCTTCGGTCTTCTTGCTTCAAACAATTCTTCAACACGGGGAAGACCTTGTGTAATATCTTCGGTTGATGCGATACCACCGGTGTGGAATGTACGCATTGTAAGCTGTGTACCCGGCTCACCGATTGACTGAGCCGCAACAATACCTACTGCTTCACCAACCTGAACAGGCTTATTGGTTGCAAGGTTTGCGCCGTAACACTTCTGACATACACCGTGATGGCTATGACAGGTAAGAATTGAACGGATTTGTGTCTTTTTAACACCGTTCTCATCAGGCTCAAGCGCAGCAACAACTCTTGCCGCATCTTCCTTGGTAAGCATATGCTCGTTATCACAAATAACCTCTCCTGTTTCCTTATCACAAATAGGATTAAAGAGGAATCTGCCTATAAGGCGTTCTTCCAAGGTTTCAAGAATATGGTTACCGTCCTTAATATCGGAAACGGTCAAAGATTCATTTGTTCCGCAGTCGTCCTCACGAACAATAACATCCTGAGCAACATCAACAAGACGGCGGGTAAGATAACCCGAGTCGGCGGTACGAAGAGCCGTATCGGCAAGACCTTTACGAGCACCACGGGAGGAGATAAAGTACTCAAGTACATTAAGTCCTTCACGGTAGTTAGCACGAATCGGTACTTCGATAACCTTACCGGCAGTATTGGCAATAAGTCCACGCATTCCGGCAAGCTGACGAATCTGGCTCATAGAACCACGGGCACCTGAGTCAGCCATCATAAAGATTGGGTTAAACTCATCAAGGTTATCCTTAAGTGCATCGGCAACATCTTCGGTAGCCTTATTCCAAATTTCAATTACATGGCGGCTTCTTTCATCGTTGCTGATAAGACCGCGCTTATACATCTTTGAAATGTTATCAATCTGTTTTTCGGCATCTGCCAAAATATCCTTCTTAACAGGAGGAATAACAGCATCTATTACGGCAACGGTAATAGCACCCTTTGTGGAATACTTAAAGCCGGTAGCCTTAATCTTGTCAAGAACAATGGCGGAAGTACTTGTTCCGTGAATATCAATACAACGGTCAATAATCTTGCCTAACTGTTTCTTACCAACCTTGTTTTGGATAATCTCATCGTTGCTATCAACGGTTTTCTTGGTTGGGTCTTTTAGGCTGAATGTCCATTCAAGAGCAAGTTCATTTTCGGGTTTGGTTCTATCAATAAATCCTAAATCCTGAGGAATAGACTCATTGAAGATAATAAATCCGACAGTACACCAAACAAGGGCTGATTTGCCGTTTTTATCGGTCATACGAACACGGATAGGAGCATGAATTCCGATAATTCCGTCATTGTATGCCATAATAGCCTCGTTCTTATCACGGAAAACCTTGTTAGTACCGATTTCGTCAGCCTTAACAAGTGTTAAATAGTAAGAACCAAGTACCATATCCTGAGTCGGTACCGAAACAGGTTTACCGTCAGAAGGCTTAAGAAGGTTGTTAGCAGCAAGCATTAAAAATCTTGCTTCAGCCTGTGCCTCGGCGGAAAGAGGAATATGAATAGCCATTTGGTCGCCGTCAAAGTCGGCATTGTATGCAGTACATACAAGTGGGTGAAGCTTAAGAGCTTTACCCTCAACAAGTACCGGCTCAAAGGCTTGAATACCGAGTCTGTGAAGTGTAGGAGCACGGTTTAAAAGAACGGGGTGTTCTTTTATTACAAGTTCAAGTGCATCCCATACATCGGCAGATGCACGGTCAACCATCTTACGGGCGGTTTTAATATTTGTAACCTTGTTTGTTTCAACAAGTCTCTTCATTACAAAAGGCTTAAAGAGCTCAAGTGCCATTTCCTTCGGAACACCGCACTGATACATCTTAAGCTCAGGACCTACAACGATAACCGAACGACCGGAATAGTCAACACGCTTACCGAGAAGGTTTTGACGGAAGCGTCCCTGCTTACCCTTAAGCATATCCGAAAGGGATTTAAGAGCACGGTTATTAGGACCGGTTACAGGCTTTCCGCGTCTGCCGTTATCAATAAGAGCATCAACGGCCTCTTGAAGCATTCTCTTTTCATTACGAATAATAATATCCGGAGCGCCAAGCTCTAAAAGTCTCTTCAAGCGGTTGTTACGATTAATTACCCTTCTGTAAAGGTCGTTAAGGTCGCTTGTGGCAAATCTTCCGCCGTCAAGCTGTACCATAGGACGAAGGTCGGGGGGAATTACCGGAATAACATCAAGAATCATCCATTCGGGACGATTTCCCGACAAACGGAAGGATTCCAAAACCTCAAGACGCTTTAAAATTCTGATTCTCTTTTGTCCTGCTGTATTTTCAAGCTCTTCCTTTAATGCGTTGCAATCTTTTTCAAGGTCAATCTCGCAAAGCAACTTTTTAATTGCTTCGGCGCCCATTCCTGCCTCAAAATCGTTTTCATACTTTTCACGCATATCAATATATTGCTTTTCGGTTAACAACTGCTTCTTTTCAAGAGGAGTGTTACCCGGGTCGGTTACAATATACTGCGAGAAATAAATAACCTGTTCAAGGTCTTTAGGGGAAATATTAAGAACAAGACCGATTTTAGAAGGTATTGTTTTAAAATACCAAATATGTGATACCGGAGCAGCAAGTTCAATAGTGCCCATGCGTTCACGGCGAACCTTTGCACGGGTTACTTCAACTCCGCATCGTTCGCAAACCTTGCCCTTATAGCGAATACGCTTATACTTTCCGCAATGACATTCCCAGTCCTTTTGCGGTCCGAAAATGCGTTCACAGAAAAGACCGCCCTGTTCAGGCTTTAATGTCCTATAATTAATGGTTTCGGGTTTAGTTACCTCACCATAAGACCAACTTCTGATTTGTTCAGGGGAAGCAAGGCCTATTTTGATGGATTGAAATGCAAGTTCATTTGAATTTTCCATAAGTTTACCTCCCTTATATCTCTTCGTCGGCGAAATCGTCTTCGCCTACGAAACCGTCTTCAATATCTTCTCCGTTTTCATCCTGAAGACCGTATCCGCTGTCTACAAACTCGTCATCGGTAGATGCGGCATCACCGATTTCCTCGGTGTATTCCGGAATATTAAGACCGATATCGTCATCCTCTTCAAACTTCTGCTTAAGGTCAACATCGTTGCCCTCGTCATCAAGTACACGAACATCCAAAGACAAGGACTGCAATTCCTTAATAAGAACCTTAAAGGACTCGGGAATACCTGCCTTAGGAACATTTTGTCCCTTAACGATTGCCTCGTATGTCTTAACACGACCTACAACATCGTCCGACTTAACAGTGAGAATTTCCTGTAATGTGTATGCAGCACCGTAAGCTTCAAGCGCCCAAACTTCCATTTCTCC